>JBDTAA010000224.1:0-8090 GCA_039924805.1 Cryobacterium sp. | reverse complement strand
GAACGCATCAATGACCTCGTCCAGAACCTCAAGACGGCGGAGAAGAAGATCGCGGCATTCGAGGCGCGCGCCCTCGCCGACCGGATTCCTGCCCTGGTGCAGGCGGCGGCCAGGGCCGGATCGGTGGCTCTCGTGGCCGAAAACCTGGGCAACCTGGCGTCGGCGGACGAGGTACGGATGCTGGTGACCGGCACGCGGGAACGGCTCGGCAGCGAGCCCGCAGTCGTGGCCCTCGCCGCGGTCGTCGGTGATAAGCCCGTTGTGATCGTGGCCACCAACCAGGCCGCCCGTGACGCCGGCCACAGGGCGGGAGCGCTGGCCAAGCAGGTCGCCGGCATTCTCGGCGGTGGCGGCGGCGGCAAGGACGACCTCGCGCAGGGCGGCTGAACGAACGAATCTGCCATCCCAGCCGCCCTCGACGCCGTTCGCACGGCCGTGGCCCGCTAACCGCGTGCGCCACGGCGTGCGGGTTGGTGTCGACGTCGGCACGGCCCGGATCGGAGTTGCGCGTAGCGACGCCCACGGGATGCTGGCGACGCCGGTGGAAACGGTGAGCCGCTCCGCAAGCGGCACAAGCGACATTGCCCGGATCGGCGCGATCGTCGCCGAGCTGGACGCCATCGAGGTCGTCGTGGGACTCCCGCTCGCGCTGTCGGGGCGGGAAACCGCATCGACGGATGACGCGGTCCGCTTCGCCGAGGCGCTTGACCGTTCCCTGAGCGTGCCGGTGCGGCTCGTCGACGAACGGCTGTCCACCGTCGCCGCCCAGTCGGTGCTGCGGGCGGCCGGCCGCAAGGCGAAAACTCACCGCCCGGTGATCGATCAGGTGGCCGCGACTATAATTTTGCAACACGCCCTGGACACCGAGCGTGCCGCGGGGATGCCCCCGGGCAGGCCCGTTGATTCGCCCAGGGAGCCGACCGCCGACCCGTCCGAAAGGCCGTAACCCGTGTCGCACACCCCACCGGAGCCAGGCAGCTCGCCCGACCACGAACCGAGTGTCGGCTGGGACGGCCTCCTCTCCGGTGCGGGTGAAAGGCCGGAACCGGCCCAGCCCGGCGACGTGGCCCCACCGGCCGCGGCCGCCGCATCCGTGGGCCCTGCGTGGCCAGGCGAGCCCGGCCCGTCGCGGCGCGATTTGCGCGACCGGGGCTCCCGCACTCGAAGCACGCGCAGCACCCGCGCGAGCAGGCGAGCCGAGCTCGCCACCGCGCCGGCCCGTATTACGAAGAGCCGCACGGGGGCCTGGGGCTGCCTCGGCGTGGTTCTCGTGCTCCTCGCGCTCATGGCCACCGGGGCGTTCCTGCTCCAGGGCCCCATCGGCCAGCTCCTCGCCGCGACGCAGGGCCCGCCGGACTACGAGGGCACCGGCGATAAAAAGGTCGTCGTCATGATCCACGACGGCGATACCGGCGGCGACGTGGCCACGGCCCTGGTCAAGGCCGATGTGGTCAAGAGCTTCGACGCCTTCTATAAGATGTTGCTCGCCGAGTCACCGACCCCCGTGTTCCAGCCGGGCGCGTACGAGCTCGCCACCAAGATGAGCGCGCGCTCCGCGCTCGACGCACTGCTCGACCCGACCAACAAGCTCGACCAGACCGTCGTGATCCCGGAAGGCACCACGGCGGCCAACGCCCTGAAATCGCTCTCGGAGGGCACAGACGTTCCCCTGCCCGACCTCGAGGCCGCGGCGAAAAATGTCGCCGCGTTCGGCCTGCCGGCCGAGGCCACCAGCCTCGAGGGATTCCTGTTTCCCGCGACCTACAGTTTCGCGCCGGAGGTGACCGCGCACGACGCCATCCAGAAGCTCGTGAACCGTCAGTTCAAGGCGCTCGACGAGGCGGGCGTTGCCCCGGACAAGCGGTGGACAACCATCGTCATGGCCTCGCTGATCCAGCGGGAAGCCGGCCTGCGCGAGGACTACTACAAGGTCGCCAGGGTGTTCTACAACCGTCTCGATCCACAGCAGTGGGAGAGCGGCCTGCTGCAATCCGACGCGACCGTGTCCTACGGGACGGGCAAGACGCACCTCGTCACCACCACCGACGCGGAACGCGCCGACGCCGGCAACCGCTACAACACCTACGTGCACCCTGGCCTGCCCGCCGGTCCGATCTCCAACCCGGGCGACCTCGCCATCGACGCCGCCCTGCACCCGGCCGACGGACCATGGTTGTACTTTGTATCGTGGAACCTCGACACGGGCGAGACGATCTTCTCGGCCACGCTCAAGGACCATGAGACGGCCGTGGCCAAATGGCTGGCCTGGATGAAGGAGCACCCCGAGTATGGCTAACGAGCTGACGAATCCGCGGCCCCGGCGTCTCGCCGTGCTGGGCTCGCCGATCGCTCACTCGAAATCGCCCGCGCTGCACCGGGCCGCGTACCGCGCCCTCGGCCTCGACTGGCGCTACGACGCCATCGAGGTGTCGGCGGGCCAGCTCGCCTCCTTCCTCTCCGATCTGGGGCCCGAGTGGCTGGGCCTATCCCTCACCATGCCGCTGAAGCACGAGGTCATTCCGATGCTCGGCGACCTCGACCGGGTCGCGGCAAGCACGACGGTGGCCAACACCGTGCTGATCGGCCGGACCGACGACGAGCGGCCCACCTTCACCGGCTTCAACACGGATGTCACCGGGCTCGTCCGGGCCCTGGCCGACGTTGGCCTCACCAGGGCGGCACACGTGACCGTGCTCGGCGCCGGGGCGACCGCGGCATCCGCCCTCGTCGCCGCGGCCGAGCTCGGCGCCGAATCCGTCGAGGTGATCGTGCGAACCCCGTTCAAAGCGAAGCCCCTGGTCGAGCTCGGCCGCAGCGTTGGACTCGTCGTCACCGTGTCGGATCTATCCGGCCTGGCGAACCCGGACCGGCGCACCGATCTCGTGATCAGTACCCTCCCCGGCGGCCCGGTGCTCGCCTCGGAGTTCCCCGCGCACCTTCGCAGTACGGCCGTGCTGTTCGATGTGAGTTACTCGCCGTGGCCCAGTTCCCTCGCCCGGTCATGGCAGGCGGCGGGAGGCACCGTGGGCTCCGGCCTCGGGATGCTGCTGCACCAGGCGCTGATCCAGGTGAGGCTCTTCGTGAGCGGTGATCCCTTCGAACCTCTGCCGGGCGAAGATGACGTGCTTGAGGCGATGCGCGGCGCGCTGGCCGGGGAGCCTGTGGAAGGATAGGGAGCATGCTTCGTTGGCTCACTGCCGGAGAGTCCCACGGCCCCGAACTCATCGCTATTGTCGAGGGTTTGCCCGCTGGAATCCCGGTTTCCCTCACTGATATCCGCCTCGACCTCGCACGCCGCAAGCTCGGCTACGGCCGAGGCGCACGCATGAAGTTCGAGCAGGACGAACTCACCCTCTCCGGCGGGGTGCGCCACGGGCTCACCCTGGGTGGCCCGGTCGCGCTGCGAATAGGCAACACCGAGTGGCCCAAGTGGTCCGAGGTGATGAGCCCGGAGCCCGTCGATGCCGCCGCGCTGTCCCGCGGGCGTGGATCGCCGCTCACCCGGCCACGGCCCGGCCACGCCGACCTCGTCGGCATGCAGAAGTACGACTTCGACGAGGCCCGTCCCGTGCTCGAGCGGGCCAGCGCCCGCGAAACCGCCGCACGGGTCGCCCTCGGCGCCGTAGCACGGTCCTTCCTCGGCGAGTTGGGCATCACCCTGGTCAGCCATACCCTCTCCATCGGGCCCGTCCGGGTGCCGGAGGATGCGCCGCTTCCGCGCCCGAACGACGTCGACCTGCTCGACGCCGACCCGCTGCGCTGCTTCGACCCGAAGACATCAGCACGCATGGTGGCCGAGGTTGACGCGGCCCACAAGGACGGCGACACGCTCGGCGGCATCGTCGAGGTGCTCGCCTACGATCTTCCCCCCGGGCTTGGCTCGTTCGTGCACTGGGACCGCCGCCTCGATTCGCAGCTCGCCGCCGCGCTGATGGGAATCCAGGCGATCAAGGGTGTCGAGGTTGGTGACGGGTTCCTCACCACGACCCGCCGCGGTTCGACGGCCCACGATGAGCTCGTGATGGCCGACGGTGCCATCCAGCGCGCCGGCGACAAGGCCGGCGGCACCGAGGGCGGCATGAGCACCGGCACCGTGCTGCGGGTGCGGGCCGGCATGAAGCCCATCTCCACCATCCCGAGGGCGCTCCGCACCGTCGACGTGGCCACCAGCGAGGCTGCCCCCGCCCACCACCAGCGTTCGGATGTCTGTGCCGTTCCGGCTGCCGGCGTGGTGGCCGAGGCCATGGTTGCCCTGGTGCTCGCGAACTCCGTGCTCGAGAAGTTCGGCGGCGACTCCATCGGGGAAACCCGGCGCAACCTGGAGAGCTACCTCGCGAACATCCCGGAGAACCTGAAAACGGGCGCGTCCAGCGACGCCACGCTGTAGCCATGCAAACCTCGACCGGACCGCTGTTCCCGCTTGTCTTCGTGGGCCCGATGGCATCGGGCAAGACCAAGATCGGCCGACGCGTCGCCAGGGAGCTCCAGGTGCCCTTCGTCGACAGCGACAAACGCATCGTCGAGCGGTACGGCCCCATCGCGGAAATCTTCGACCGCGAGGGCGAAGAGTACTTCCGCGTGATCGAACGTGAGGTCGTCGCCGAGGCCCTCGGGGAGGACGCCGTCGTCTCATTGGGTGGGGGAGCCGTGCTCAGCGCAGACACCCGCGCCGAACTGGCCCACGCCAGCGTCGTCTACCTCAGCGTTGACGCACGGGCCGCCGCGAAGCGCATCGGCGGTCGCAAGCGCCCGCTGGTGCGCAACGGGATCAGCGACTGGCAGCGCATTTTCGATGAGCGGCGGCCGACCTATGAGGGCCTCGCCGACATCCACTTCGACACGTCACGGCGCTCGGTCGGCGACATCGCCGACGACATTGTGACCTGGGTTAGAGAGAGATCGTGACCGAAACAACCGTTCCAGACCCAACCGCCAGAGCAACAGCGGGCGCCGACCCAATCGGCACCGATTCGATCAGCAGAGATACCACCGGGACGACGGTCATCACCGTGGCCGGGGACGAGAGCTACCCCGTTCTCGTCGGACGCGGACTCATCGCCAACGTCGCCGACCAGCTCGGCGCCGACGTGCGCAAGGTGCTCATCGTGCACACCTCCACGCTCGGGGCGCGCGCCGTCGCCCTGCGGGAAAGCCTGCTCGACCGCTACGAGGTGCTGATCGCCGAGGTGCCCGACGCCGAGGCCGCCAAACGGGTCGAGGTCGCCGCATTCTGCTGGCAGGTCATGGGCCAGGCCGACTTCAGCCGCACGGACGCCGTGATCGGCTTCGGCGGCGGCGCCGTCACCGACCTCGCCGGTTTTGTCGCCGCGACCTGGCTGCGTGGCGTTCGGCTGGTGCAGATCCCCACGAGCGTGCTGGGCATGGTCGACGCCGCCATCGGCGGCAAGAACGGCATCAACACCGCCGAGGGCAAGAACCTGGTCGGAACGTTCTCCGCGCCCGCCGCCGTGATCTGCGATCTCGACGTGCTCGACGACCTCCCGCGAAACGAGATCCTCGCCGGCTTCGCCGAAATCGTGAAGGCCGGTTTCATCCAGGTGCCCGAGATCCTCGATATTGTCGAGGCGGATGTCGCCGCCGTCACCGACCCGCGCACCCCACAGTTTCGCCGCGTGGTGGAACTGGCCATCGGCATGAAGGCGCGCATCACGGGGGAGGACTTCACCGAGTCGGGCCTGCGCGAGATCCTCAACTACGGCCACACCCTCGGTCACGCCGTCGAACACGCCGAGCGGTACGGCTGGCGCCACGGCGCGGCCGTCGCGGTTGGAATGATGTTCGCCGCCGAACTCGGCCGGCTCAGCGGCCGTCTCTCCGACGACGCCGTCGACCGGCACCGCCGCATCCTCGAATCGCTCACCCTTCCGATCAGCTACCCGGTCGGCCGGTGGAGCACGCTCCTCGCCACCATGCAGCGGGACAAGAAGACCCGCAGCGGCATGCTGCGCTTCATCGTGCTCGACGACATCGGCAAGCCGACGGTTCTGGAGGGTCCCGACACGTCGCTGCTGTTCGCCGCGTACCAGGAGATCGGCTCCTAGCGCGCGTCACCCCACGCGCGGCCGGGGTTCTCCACAGGGGCGCCGGCCCGCCCCGGCCTGTGCAGAACCGCCGGGCCGGCGCGACGAATGACACGCTGGCGGCATGACTCTTTCTTCTGCCCTCGACGACAGCGCTCCCGTCAACAGCGTCGGGGAGGCGCGGGAACGGGTGCGGGAACTCGTCGGGACCGCCATCCGGCGCCAGCTCTGGCTCATGCTGCTCGACGCGAGCGGCAGGCAGCTCTCCCTGTTGATCCCGGTGGGTGGGATCCCGCTCCGCCCGGAGCCGGGCAGCGTCGCCCCGATCGCCGCCCGGCTGAACGACATCCTCTCGGCGGAGGCACCCGGCGGCAGCGCCATCCTCACCCTGGAACGCCCGGGCACGGCCGCCCTCACAGCGCCGGACCAGGCGTGGGCGCGGGAGCTGGAAACCACGTTCGGCAAGGTCATGCGCATCACCGGCATGTTCGTGGCCCACGACGATGGCGTCTGCCGCCTCCGAGGCTGAGACAGACGCGGGCTGCCCTAGGCTGAGGGAATGAGCACAGTCCTCGTCTTGAACGGCCCCAACCTGGGGCGCCTAGGCAGTCGTGAACCGGATGTCTACGGGTCGGCCGACCTCGACGAGCTGCGGGCCCTGCTGACCGAAGCGGCCCCGGCCGGAATCACGGTGGACCTGCGCCAGACCGACGATGAGGCCGAACTCATCCACTGGCTGCACGAGGCCGTCGACACGCGCACGCCCGTCATCCTGAATCCGGCCGCGTTCACCCACTACAGCTACGCGCTGCGGGATGCCGCCGCACTGGTGACGAAGGCCGGCGTGCCGCTGATCGAGGTGCACATCACCAACCCGCACGCACGGGAGACGTTCCGGCACACGAGTGTCGTCAGCGCCGTCGCCACGGGCGTGATCGCCGGTCTCGGCTTCGACTCCTACCGCCTCGCTCTCAATTACCTCACTCGCTGACGCCCCGCCCCGCCCCGCCCCGCGAACCCGCAGTCGTGGTCACCACACGCGCGTTTTGGCGACCACGACTGCGTTTTCGCGGGGAGCGAGGGCGTCTTTGGCGCTTTCAGGTCTGGCAACTACACTCGTTTGAGGCCGAATCGGCCGCGTACCTTCCCAATTGAACGGATTACCCTCCCCATGGCATCTACCGCCGACATCAAGAATGGCGTCGTCCTCAACATCGACGGACAGCTCTGGGCCGTCATCGAGTTCCAGCACGTCAAGCCGGGCAAGGGTGGTGCCTTCGTTCGCAACAAGATGAAGAATGTCGTCAGCGGCAAGACCGTCGACCGCACCTTCAACGCCGGCGCCAAGATCGAAACCGAGAACGTCGACCGCCAGGACTTCCAGTACCTGTACGCGGATGGCGACTCCTACGTCTTCATGGACGTGTCCGACTACGACCAGATCCACGTTCCGTCCACCGTCGTCGGCGACGCCGTCAACTTCATGCTCGAGAACCAGAACGTGACCATCGCGCTGCACAACGGCAACCCGCTCTACATCGAGCTGCCGGCATCCGTTGTCCTGGAAATCACGTACACCGAGCCCGGTCTGCAGGGCGACCGCTCGACCGGCGGCACCAAGAACGCCACCGTCGAAACCGGCTACCAGATCCAGGTCCCCCTGTTCCTCGAGCAGGGCACCAAGGTCAAGGTCGACACCCGCACCGGTGACTACCTCGGTCGCGTCAACTAGTGAGCGCTCGTACCAAAGCGCGCAAGCGCGCCATAGACATCCTGTACGTTGCCGACGTTCGCCAGATCAGCGCCGCGGAGTCCCTCGCGGCCGAGGCCGAGCGTGCGGCCAGCGAGCCTTCTCGCCAGGCGTCGTGGCTCTACGCCCGCGAGATCGTCGACGGAATCGTCGACCACCGTGAAGAGATCGACGAATTGATCGAGACGTATTCGCAGGGTTGGACCCTCGCGCGCATGCCGATCATCGACCGTGCCATCCTGCGCATCGGCATCTGGGAAATCCTTTACAACGACGCCGTGCCGCACGCCGTCGCCATC
>JBDTAA010000223.1:0-4965 GCA_039924805.1 Cryobacterium sp. | reverse complement strand
GCAGCCCATGCATCGCTTGGGCGCGCGCGCCGCTGGCCTACTGCTGGACGAACTTGAAGGGGTGGCGGCGACTTCTGACCTGCCTGCCGAGGCCGTGGCCGGTGACATCCACACTCTCGCGACGCGTCTGATTGAGCGCGCCTCCGTCGCCGCTCCACAGCTGTTGTAGCCGCGCGAGTCGGCTGGACTCCACCGACGTCGAATTGCACTCTCTCGAATAGATCTACATAGTTTGTCATTACGGTCTGTGGGATGGCGGGGGCTTCGGCACTGTCGTCTACGACTGGATTTTTCTCATTGTCCATCGAGGAAATCACCAAGCGGTACCGAAAACGGGGAGAACCTCTGCACTCGCCATCTCGAGTGTCGGTGGAGGGATGAGCGTGGTTCGAGATCTGGTTCCCCGGCCGCGTTCGGTCGAAGTCGGCTCCGGAGCATGGAGCCCGACCGGCCCGGTGTCGGTGTACGCGGTGGACGAGGCGCTGCCCGCCTCGGTGCTCGTGCGCTCGCGCCTTCGCTCCGGGCTGCGTGTTCACACGATTGACGGATCAGCGGATGCCGCGGACATCCGCCTGGTCGTGGATGAGTCGCTGGTTGGCGAAGCGTATCTGCTCAGTGCAGACGAGACTGGCGTGCTCATCGTCGCGTCGGGTGCCGCAGGCTTCGTCGCCGCCGCGCACACGTTGTTGCAGCTGTGCGGTGACGACGTGTGGCGTTCGGCTGCCGCCCTGCCCCGTGAGTTTTCTGTTCCGCATGTGCGCATCGACGACGCACCGCGCTACGCATGGCGCGGAGTGATGATCGATGTCGCCCGGCACTTCCAGCCGGTTCGGGAGCTGCGCCGCATCATTGAACTCATGGCGATGCACAAGCTCAATACGCTGAATCTTCACCTAACCGACGACCAAGGATGGCGTTTCGAGGTGCTGGCGTACCCGCGACTGACTGAGGTGGGCTCGTGGCGAGCATCGACGCAGGTGGGTGCAGACGACGCTACGGCGGGTGAGTATGACCGTCCGCACGGCGGCTTTTACACGCAGGATGACCTCCGCGATCTGGTGGCTTTCGCCGCCGACCACGCCGTGACGATTGTGCCGGAGATCGACGTGCCCGGGCACTCCCAGGCGGCGATCGCGGCCTACCCGCACCTCGGGATCAGCAGTACGCCGGCGTTTCCGCCCGCTGTCTGGCCGCGATTCGGGGTCTCGGGATTTCCGCTCAACACGGAAGAGAGCACGGTCGAGTTCTTTCGCACGGTGATAGACGAGTTGCTCGACGTCTTCCCGTCGCGACTGATCGGGCTGGGTGGGGACGAGTGCCCGTCGGGACCGTGGGAGGCGGATCCGCGTTCCGTCGCGCTCTCCGTGGAACGCGACTTGACGCATCCTCGCGAGTTGCAGGCTTGGTTCCTGTCACGGCTCGCCGCACACTTGGAGGCGCACGGCCGAGAGCTGCTCGCGTGGGACGACCTGCTCGAGCACGAGGAACGACCGCACGCGGTCGTGCTCGGCTGGCGCGGCGCGGCCGGCGTTCGCGCCGCGCTTCGCGCCGGCCTCGAGGTCGTTGCGTGCACCGATCACCTCGTCTATTTCGACTACCGGCAGTCAGATGATGTCCGTGAGCCCGTTCCGGTGGGTGTCGTGGTGACAGCCGCCGACGTTGCCCGATTCGACCCCATGCCGGATGGGGTTGACGAGAGCCTTCGCGCGCTCATCCGGGGCGGTCAAGGCAATGTCTGGTCCGAACACCTCGATAGTCCGCGCGCGGTGGACTACATGTTGTGGCCGCGCGCCTGCGCGCTCGGCGAGGCGCTCTGGTCGGGGCCCGTGACCGACGACGCCGAATTCGCGGCTCGATTGGGCGCGCACCTCGGCCGACTTGACGCGTTCGGCGTCGAGTACCGGCACGCCGATGGCCCGAAGCCGTGGCAGGAGCGTCCCGGTCTGCGCGGGCGAGAACAGAGCCTGGAAGAGCGCGCAGCGGTCGTGGCGGCGCTGACCCAAGCGTTCGATTCCGAAGCGAGCGCGGGTTGAGGTGCGACGACGCGCCGTCCGTTCCCAAACTCGCTGCGTGGCGGCATCGGGTCTTCAGTGGATAAACACGAGCAGCACGCCAACGCCGACGAAGAGAACGCCGAAAATTCGATTCAAGACTCGCTGACCGTGAGCGTCGTGGGTGAAGCGCTTAAACGAACGTGCCGTGCCGGCGAAGAAGAACCACATCACCAGAACGTCGATCACGACGACGGTGGCGGCCACGACCAGGTACTGGGGCAGCATCGGTCGGTCGACTCGGATGAACTGGGGAAGGAACGCCAGGAAGAACACAATCGCCTTGGGGTTGAGCATGTTCACCCACAGCCCCCGCCGGAACATCGACCACCGGGGCTCATTGCGCAGCGCTCGGGCGAGGTCAGCATCGAGGGCCGGCTTGGCGAGGAACTGCCGGATGCCGAGGTAGACGAGGTAGGCGGCACCGGCGAAGCGAATGATGTTGAAGGCGAGCGGGGAACTGGCGACGAGCAGACCGACACCGAGTGCCACGATCACGACGTGGATGAGTAGCGCGGCCTGCTGGCCGAGGATACCCCAGATCGAGCGGCGGAAGCCGGAGTTGAGGGCATTGCTCATGGTGTTGATCGCCCCTGCGCCTGGCGTGAAACTGATCAACGTGCCCGCACCGACTAGGGCCAACCAGAGAGAGAACTGCACCGGGCCATCCTAGTTTCGTTTCGTCTACCGGCCGCTCCGGGCGCTCGGGTGCTCCGGCGCACGGAGAAGCCCCAGTCCTCTGACTGGGGCTTCTCGTCTGCCGGCCTCACCGGGAAGGTGGGCTCAGCGGCCGGCCAGGGCCGGTTCCTCGAACTGGTTCATCGTGTTGTTCTGGCCGCCGGCCTTGAGCGCGGCCTCGCCGGCGAAGTACTCCTTGTGGTTGTCGCCGATGTCGGAGCCGGACATGTTCTGGTGCTTGACCGTCGCGATTCCCTCTCGGATCTCGCGGCGCTGCACGCCCTTCACGTAGGCGAGCATGCCCTGGTCGGCGAAGTAGCCCTTGGCCAGGTCATCGGTGGAGAGCGCGGCCGTGTGATAGGTCGGCAGGGTGATGAGGTGGTGGAAGATGCCCGCCTCGGCTGAGCCGTCGCGCTGGAAGGTGCGAATGCTTTCGTCGGCGATCTGGGCGAGCTCGGTCTCGTCGTAGGCGACGCTCATCAGCTTCGCGCGGTCGTACGCCGACACATCCTTGCCCTCGGCGAGCAGGTTGTCGTAGGCCTGCTGGCGGAAGTTGAGCGTCCAGTTGAACGACGGGCTGTTGTTGTAGACGAGCTTGGCGTTCGGGATGACCTTGCGCACCTCGTTCATCATTCCGGCGATCTGGGCGACGTGCGGCTTCTCGGTCTCGATCCAGAGCAGGTCCGCGCCGTTCTGCAGCGAGGTGATGCTGTCGAGCACGCAGCGAGCCTCCCCGGTTCCCTGGCGAAACTGGAACAGGTTGCTGGCCAGGCGCTTCGGGCGCAGCAGCTTGCCGTCGCGCTTGATCACGACGTCGCCGTTGCCCAGGTCTGCCTCGGTGATCTCGTCGACGTCGAGGAAGGAGTTGTACTGGTCGCCCAGGTCTCCCGGCCGGTAGGTGACGGCGAGCTTCTGGGTGAGGCCGGCGCCGAGCGAATCGGTGCGCGAGACGATGATGCCGTTGTCGATGCCGAGCTCGAGGAACGCGTAGCGCACGGCGTTGATCTTCGCGATGAAGTCCTCGTGGGGCACGGTGACCTTGCCGTCCTGGTGGCCGCACTGTTTCTCGTCGGAGACCTGGTTTTCGATCTGGATGGCGCAGGCGCCGGCCTCGATCATCTTCTTGGCCAGGAGGTAGGTTGCCTCCGGATTGCCGAAGCCGGCGTCGATGTCCGCGATGATCGGTACGACGTGGGTCTCGTGGGTGTCGATCTGGTCCTGGATCGCGGCGACCCTCTCGTCGTCACCGTTGGCACGGGCTCGGTCGAGGTCGGTGAAGAGCAGGTCCAGCTCGCGGGCGTCGGCCTGACGGAGGAACGTGTAGAGCTCCTCGACGAGCGCGGGAACGGCCGTCTTCTCGTGCATGGACTGATCGGGCAGCGGACCGAACTCGCTCCGCAACGCGGCGACCATCCAGCCGGACAGGTACAGGTAGCGCTTGTTCGTCGTCTTCAGGTGCTTCTTGATCGAGATCATCTTCTGCTGGCCGATGAAGCCGTGCCAGACGCCGAGCGACTGGGTGTAAACAGAAGAATCGGCATCGTACTCCGCCATGTCCTTGCGCATGATGTCGGCGGTGTACTGGGCAATCTCGAGGCCGGTCTTGAAGCGGTTCTGTGCGCGCATGCGGGCGACAGACTCCGGGTCGATGGCATCCCAGCTGCGACCGACACCCTGCTTCAGTGCTTCGATGGCCTCGATATCGTTCTGATAGATGGTCATGTGCGATCCTTCGACGTTGAATTGTGCGGGACAAGGGCGGCGGAACCGGCGGACCGATATTTGCTGCTACTTGAAAGAATGCGCCCCGCGCGGCCGGTCGAACCGGGATTTCGTCGCAGAACTTTCACGTTTCTTCTCCGCACGAGAAGATCGTCTGGTCGGAGGCGGGGCGGGGATCGGCCTCGGCGGTCAGGCGCGTCGAGTGGCGCGCACGACGACGTCACGCAGATGGATGGCCGACTCGCCGGACCCGCTCAGGGGGGCGGGTGTGCTCCTTGGCGCTCTCGATGCGGGTGACCACAAGGTCGAATGGGCCCGCCGGCGCCAGATGGTGAGGTCGGCCTCGACCCAGGTCGTTTTGTCGAAGACGGATACCAGTGCTGTTCCCAGAGCCCGTTCCCGGTGCTGTTCCCAGTGCTGTTCCCAGTAATTCTTTTCGAAGCTGTGAGACACCGGCTCACACTACTCAGCCCCTGAGCTCGACTCGGCCGACCTCAAACTCCTCCACACCGAC
>JBDTAA010000222.1:0-9109 GCA_039924805.1 Cryobacterium sp. | reverse complement strand
CGCCGTTTTCCAATCGGCGGCGCACGCCCTCATTCCTCAGGCCCTCACCCTGTTGTCGTCCGACTTCCCCGACCTGCGCGTGGAGATCACCGAGCGCAAGCCCGAGCTCGGCCTCTTCGAGGTCTCGGCGCGCGATTTCGACCTCGTCATTGCCGAGCAGTACCCCGGGCACTCGAGGGCGCACCGGTCGGACCTCGATCGGGTGGACCTTGCGACGGACACCCTGCGCCTTGCCGTACCGCGACGCCGCACCGGGCGCACGTCGGCTCCCAAGCTCAGCGATGCTGCGTCGCTGCCGTGGGTGATGGAACCGGCGTGCACCGCCTCCCGCCAGTGGGCCACGCAGCTATGCCGATCGGCCGGCTTCGAACCCGACGTGCGGTTCGAGACCGCGGACCTGGTGGCACACATTCGTTTGATCGAATCGGGAAACGCCGTCGGCATCCTGCCCGACCTGGTCTGGGCGGGCGACAAACCACCGGTGCGCCTGCGCGAGCTGCCCGGAAATCCCCACCGCACGGTCTTCACCGCCGCCCGCCACTCGAGCGCCAGCCGACCAGGAGTGCTCGCCGTTCGCGGCGCCCTGGCCCGCGCCGTGGCCCAGGTTGCGGCACCCCCGAGCTTCTGACCCACCGGCTCTCTGCGCGAAAGTGCACTTGTGGTCGCCTGGGCGGCGTCTTGCCGACCACGACTGCGGGTTCGCGTGGCCGGGAAGCCCTAGGCTCGAGCAATGAGCGAACCCACACACGATGTCGTGATTGTCGGCGGCGGACACAACGGCCTCACCGCCGCCGCCTACCTGGCCCTGGCCGGCAAGTCGGTGCTCCTGCTCGAGCGCGACGACCATGTGGGCGGCGCGGCGATTTCCGCCGAGGCCTTCGCCGGGATCGACGCCCGCCTCTCCCGCTATTCGTACCTGGTCAGCCTGCTGCCGGAGCGCATCATCACCGAGCTCGGTCTCTCCGTCGGGCTCGCGCGGCGCCGATACTCGTCGTACACCCCCGACCCCTCGGACACGACGGGCGGCCTCCTCGTCGACCGAGGTGACGAAGCCGCCACCCGCGCCTCATTCGACCGCGTCGGCGCGGCCACCGACTTCGAGGCCTGGGGCGCGTTCTACCGCGACACCGAGCACGTCGCCATGGCCCTGTTCCCGACCGTGTGCGAGCCGCTGCCGACCCGTTCGGAGGCCCGGCGTCTCGTGGCCGACGACGCCGTCTGGGAGGCGCTGGTCGAGCGGCCCCTCGGCGGGGTCATCGCCGACCGGTTCGGCAACGACCTCGTGCGCGGAGTCGTTGCCACCGACGGCCTGATCGGCACCTTCACCGCGCTGGATGACGCGTCCCTCGACGCCAACCGCTGCTTTCTCTACCACGTCATCGGCAACGGAACCGGCGACTGGGACGTTCCGATCGGCGGCATGGGCGCCGTGTCCGGCGAGCTCGACAAGGCCGCCCGCGAGGCCGGCGCCCACATCGAAACCGGGGCGCTGGCGACCTCCGTGACGCCCGACGGCGAGGTGCGCTACGAGCAGGACGGCCGCGAAATCGTCGTGGCCGGCCGGCACGTGCTGGCCAATGTCGCGCCGTGGGTGCTGCAGGGACTGCTCGGGGCCGCAACCGACCGTCGCGCCGTCGCCAAGCCCGAGGGGGCTCAGGTCAAGGTGAACCTCCTGCTCAAGAGACTGCCGAAGCTTCGCGACGCATCCGTCTCGCCCGAGGCCGCGTTCGGCGGAACGTTCCACATCAACGAGACCTACAACCAGCTCGAGACGGCCTACAACCAGGCGGCCAAGGGTGACATCCCCGACGTGCTGCCGTGCGAGATCTACTGCCATTCGCTCACCGACCCGAGCATCCTCGCGCCGGAACTCGTCGAAGCCGGGGTGCAGACCCTCACCGTTTTCGGCCTGCACGCCCCGAGCCGCTGGCTCACCGAGGAGAACAACGACGACCTGCGCGATCGGCTCCAGGCCGCCGTGCTCGCCTCGCTCAACTCCGTGCTCGCCGAGCCGATCGAAGACCTGTTGCTGACGGATGCCGCCGGCAACCCCTGCGTCGAGACGAAGACGGCCCTCGACCTCGAGCACGCGCTCAACATGCCGGGCGGCAACATCTTCCACGGCCCGCTCGACTGGCCGTTCCTCGAGGACGACGCCCCGCGCGACACCCCGGCCCAGCGCTGGGGCGTCGCGACGGAGCATCCACGCATCCTGGTCTGCGGCGCCGGCGCGCGGCGCGGCGGCGGCGTCAGCGGACTCGGCGGGCACAACGCGGCCATGGCGGTCATCGAAGCGGGCTGATCCCCCCGGGTTCGCGCTGCGCATCGCGCTGCGGCGGCTCAGCGCGCGGCAGGCAGCAGGCGCGCGGCAGGCAGCAGGCGCGCGGCGGCCTCGCCGACGGCCCTGGCCTGAGACGACGAGTCGCTCGAGCGCACCGACCGGGCGGTCGAGAGCCCGGATCAGTCGCCGCGGCCGCTGTTCATGCCCCCAGTATCCCGCGCGCTCTGGAATCCGCGGGGCAGGAGGCCTAGCCTTACTGGTAGTACCGAGATTCAGCCACAGGGGAGGTCATCATGTCAGCAAAGCCAACCGGTCGTCTGGCCCATCGTAAGGACGGCCTCTACCTCATGCTTGGCCGGCTGTTCTCCGCGCCGGCCGTGGATGTCTGGGCGAGCCTCACCCGCCCGGACGAACTCGAAACCTGGATCGGCACCTACAGCGGCTCCCCGAGTACCGGCGCGGTCAAGTTCCGGATGAACGCCGAAGACGACGCCGAATGGGAGTACGTGAGCATCCTCGAGTGCACTCCTCCGTACCGCTTCGAGGGTGACTTCGGCGAGGGCGAGAACGAATGGCGCGCCCTGGTGCACCTGTCGGAGGCCGACGGGATGACGACCCTCACCTTCGGCCAGCGCCTGCGCAGCCCGGCGGAGGCGGCCACGGTCGGCCCCGGCTGGGACTACTACCTCGATCGCCTCGTCGCCGCCCGCGCCGGCAGGCCCCTGCCGGAGCGCGAGCACTACATCCCGGCCCACGCCACGTACTACAAGGAGCTCGTGGTGCCCCGCAGGTCGGCCTAGGCCCGGAAAGCTGGGGGCTGTCGCGTTCCACGCGGACCCCCGGCACTGTCACCACGGGAACGACGCCGAGAGGCCCGAGTCAGCGCGTCGACTACTTGAACTTGAACAGGGCACGGTGCACGGTTCCGTCGGCGAGGGTCATCACGAATTGGCGACACGTGCCGGCCCACTGCTTCTCTGTCTTCCAGACATACGTGTAGATGTCGGATGTCGGGTCGTAGCTGAGCGAACTCGCGCCCGCCGCCACGGTGAGCTCAACGACGTCCACTGGGGAGGTAGTGCCACAGGAGACAGCCGTCGATGCGGGCGAGTTCCGCGCGAGGATACCCAGGCCCCGTGGCCCGTCCAGGCCGAACTTGACCGGAACGGCCGCCCCCGCCTTCATCAGGTTGAGGGTGGCGCCGTTGTCGATCGGCCTGAGGAACCCGCGGAAGGGCCAGCTCGGCCGGCCGATCGCGAACGGTGAAAACGAACTCGTCGACCCGCAGACCCGTCCGACGCCAGTCGTGGTCGTGATGTCCGTCCACGCGTTGTCGACGAAGTGGTACAGGTGCTGCTGGCTCGCCTGATCGGTTGTCATGCCCGATGCGTCGAAGTCGATGCAGACCTCAACCTCTTGCGCCGGGTCGAACGCGGCGGTCGTGTCAAGGAAGTAGAACAGCGCCGGGGTGGTCTGGAGTGAGAATCCCGTCGGCGACGGCCCGGCAGTGGATGTCGTCACCGTCGTGATGCCCGGGGTCGTCACATGACCGAAGGTGAGCGTGATGGGCGGGGTGCCGGCCGGAACATCCGGGGACACACTCACCCCGGTGCCGGTCTCCGTGAAGCCCGCGGTGGCGGCGATCGGGCCGATCGGGTTGCTGGCCAACGCCGTGCTGTTGCAGCCAAGGCCCACAATGTCGAGTCGGGCGGTAACCGTTTTTGCAGCCGCGGATGCGGGAACGACAAAGGTATTGCCAAAGGCCTCAGGAACCCGCACGCCGTCGATCAGCCAGGCATAGCGCTGCAGGCAGGCGCCCCCAAGCGCGGTCGTTTCGACATAGTCGGGAACGGCGGTGAGGGTCGCGCCCACGGCGGGATTGCCGCTCAGCGTGAGTTGGCGAGCGGGATCGACCGGTATGGAGTCTTGGAAGACGCCGTAGGCCAGGGGGAAGGAAGTGCCATTGGCGAGAACGATCGTTTCCGCTTCGCCGCGATTGGCCGTGACCGGCCACCACTGCGTCACCGGCACGTTGTTCACCGTCGCCTCGAACCGGATCTTGTATGAGCCGGGGACCGGCACGAACGAGTAGTACCCGTTGGCGTCGGTCGCCACGGTCGCCACCGGATCGCTGTCGGGGACGGCCGCCGCAGCGTAGAGCTCAACCGTCACCCCGGCGGCGAGCGATGGCGTCGAGAAGTCGAGGTCGCGGACCACTCCCCCGGTGATCGACGTGGCGTGCTCGTAGAGCACCGTTAACGCCGGCGAGCTCCAGGTCGAGTTCGCCGGGGCCGACGCGTCGACGGTGATCACGTCGGCGGCGGCAAAGTCGGCAATCTGGTGATACCCGATCAGTTCCGACCACTGTTCCTCGCTTCCACCGTCGGTCGATGTGTACCAGCTCGTGAGAAATCCCGGCGCGGTGGCGCTGATCCTATAGGCGCCATCGGCGAGCGGGATGGTCACGCCCCCAAAGCCTGCTGCGGTCGCCTCTGCGACGGGATCGAGGCCATCGCCCGCGGCCGCGAAGACGCGGTATGTCACCGGCGTCGTCGACTCCGTGCCGACGAAGACCGAGCCCAGGAATTCGCTCGAGTTGACGATGGACTGCAGGGTGACCTGGCCGCTCGAGGCGATCGCCGGCGACGCCGACAGGGCCGGGCCAAGCAGCCCCACGGCGGCCACGACGGCGATCAGGCGGCGGCGGACGCGGCGGCGAGTTGGCGAGGTACGGGGGCGAGCGAGTGTGGTGGACCTGCGCGGATCAGACAAGAAGACCTCCGGACGAGAATCGGCTTCGTCCGCGCGGGTGGGCGGGCGCACGGACCCCCCTCCGGATCCACGAGGGCGGCGGAAGTCCGGGCTCGCGAAGTAACTTTAAGCTACTCCCGGCGGCCCCTGCAGGGCACCTGCCAGCTGACTTTCCCTCGCCTTCCAATACCCCCCGTTCGGGGGTAGACCGTGAATCTACGAGTTACCGGGGAAGCTCGTTCCTCTCCGTCGTGGGAACCCGCCGCTGCGATACGCCGTTGTAGACGGAGAGCGGGCGGATGAGGGCGTTCGACCCGGTCTGCTCGATGATGTGCGCGGTCCAGCCGACTATGCGGCTGGCGACGAAGAGCGGGGTAAAGGTTTCGGTGTCGAAGCCCATCACGTGGTACGTCGGGCCGGCCGGGTAGTCGAGGTTTGGCTTGATGTTCTTACGCTCGGCCATCCCCGATTCGAGCCTGATGTACATCTCGAGGAGGTCCGGCCGTTCGAAGTGCGCGAGCATCTTTTCCATCGCCGCGCGCATGGTGGGCACGCGGGAATCGCCGTGCTTGTACACGCGGTGCCCGAACCCCATGACCTTGCGCTTGTTCGTCAGCGCGTCTTCCAGCCAGGACTCGACCCTGTCGGGCGTCCCGATCTCGCCGAAGGCGTGCATGACGGCTTCGTTCGCGCCGCCGTGCAGGGCGCCCTTGAGCGCGCCGATCGCCCCGGTCACGGCGGAGTACAGGTCGGCGAGCGTGGAGGTGATGACCCGGGCGGTGAACGTCGACGCGTTGAAGGAATGCTCGGCGTAGAGGATCATCGAGACGTCGAACGCGTCGACGACGGCGAGCTCCGGCACCTCGCCGAAGGTCATGTGCAGAAAGTTGGCCGAGTAGCCGAGGTCGTCCCTGGGTTCGACCAGGTCGAGGCCGTGGCGGCGACGCTGGTCGTACGCGATGATGGCCGGCAGCTGCGCGAACAGGCGGATCGACTTCGCGAGGTTCGCCTCCGGGCTCGCGTCGGCGGCCTCGGGGTCACGGGCGCCGATCACGCTGACCGCGCTGCGCAGCACATCCATCGGGTGCGCCGTTGTCGGCAGCTCGTCGATGACCCGGCGCGCGACGGGGTCGATGTGGCGAAGCGAGCGCTCGAGCTGCTCGAACTCGGCCAGCTGGGCCTCGTCCGGCAGCTCACCGCGCCAGAGCAGGTAGGCGACCTCCTCGAAGCTGCAGAGGGCGGCCAGCTCCTGCACCGGGTACCCGCGGTAGAGCAGCGAGTTCGTCTCGGAGTTGACCTTCGAGACGGCCGTGTAGTCAACCGGGACGCCAGCCAGCCCCTTGTAGATGACGGGGATGGGCCCTCCGTCGACGATCGCGGCCTCCGGGGCCGCTGCCTGCTCTGCCTCGGTCATGGTGCTCCCTAGCGCTTGATCTGCAATCCTCGGCCGACAGACCCATCGCCCAACGGGGCAGCAAAACCGGCCGGATCACCATGTTAATCCGAATCCCACCGAGCTCGTCGATCGTGACGCACCGCTGGACTCGATTAGCATCGGATCATGGTCCCCCTGCCCAACCTCCTGACGTTCATGCTGGCCTCCGTCGCACTCATCGCGCTGCCGGGTCCCACCGTGCTTTTCGTCATCGGCCGCTCGCTCGCTCTCGGCCGGGCGGGCGGATTTCTGAGCGTGCTCGGAAACGCGTTCGGCATGGCTCCCGTAATCGCGGCCGTCGCGCTGGGGCTCGGCGCGCTCGTGACTGACTCGATCGTGTTGTTCACGATCATCAAGTTCGCGGGCGCGGCCTACATCGTGTACCTCGGCATCCAGGCCATTCGGCGCCGACGCACCGCGGCCACCGACATCGGGGTGAGCGTCGCGGCGAAGTCGCCCTGGCGTCTGCTCAGGGAGGGGTTCTTCGTCGGGCTGAGCAACCCGAAATCCATCGTTTTCTTCGTGGCGGTGCTGCCGCAGTTCGTCGACTACCGGGCCGGGGCCGTGCCGCTGCAGATGGCAACGCTCGGCCTGGTCTTCCTCGTGCTTGCCCTGCTCGGTGACAGCGTGTGGGCCCTCGCCGCCGGGTCGGCACGGGACTGGTTCGCGAAGTCCCCCAAGCGGATGGAGCAACTCGCGACGAGCGGCGGCGTCATGATGATCGGCCTCGGCGGCGTGCTGGCGGCGACGGGCGCGAAGGCGTAGCTCTCCCCAGGCCCGGCTCCCGAAGCCCGGACCGGTTTCGGTCAGGCCGCCGCGGACGTCAGCAGCGGCATGGAGGCGACCTTGCGCACGAAGGCGCCCAACTGGCGGTAGACCTCCTGCGACTCCGGATGCCGCGCATCCTGCTGCCAGGTGTGGTGGGTGTTGGCCCGCTTGCGGTCGTAGATCAGCGTGTCGACGGTGATCGACCGACGGCGGAGCGCTGCGATGAAGTTGAGGTTCGCCCGGTAGAAGTAGTCGCGCTCGGAGGTGGTCACGAAGACCGGCGGGAAGCCGCTGTCGAGCCACTCGATCGGGGACATGAAGCGTGATGCGGCCCGCAGGGCCAGTCCGCGCCCGTGTTCGGGGAGCAGCATCTTGAGGAAGTTCAGGCTCAGCACGAATCCGCGCTCGAACATGACGGAGAAGTCGGCGATGCTGCAGTGCTGCACCAGGCCACGGAGGTTCTCCTTCGCGACCCGGGGTTCGAGCCCGTAGTGGGCGGCCAGCTCCGGTTCGTAGGCTGACGCGGCCAGCAGCGCGGCGATGTGGCCGCCGGCGGAGTCACCGCCAAGCACGATCCGGGTCGGGTCGCCACCGAAGGCGACGATGTTCCGCGCCACCCAGTCGAGCACGGCATTGCCGTCCTCGAGCATGTGCTTGATGCGGAACCGGGGTGCCATCCGGTAGTTCGCGTTGACGACGATCATGCCGTCCTCGGCCTGGCTGGCGGCGTACTTGGTCAGCGGCGCCTTGTCGCCCGAGGTCCAGCCACCGCCGTGGAAATAGACGTAGACGGGCAGTGGACGCTCGGCGTTGTGCGGAGCCACCACGTCGAGGCGATGCTCGCGGAGCCCGTCGCCCGCGTAATCCAGGTCGAAGGTGTAGTCG
Organism: Cryobacterium sp.; assembly: GCA_039924805.1. Taxonomy (GTDB): domain Bacteria; phylum Actinomycetota; class Actinomycetes; order Actinomycetales; family Microbacteriaceae; genus Cryobacterium. Next base: position 989 of record JBDTAA010000222.1, on the reverse strand, counting down.
ACGGTGTCGATGGGCACGGCATTGAATTTGTGCAGTTCGCCCGGCAGGATGCGATGCATCAGTGCCCGCCACAGCCAGACGGGAACGCGGCTGAGAGCCGTTTCCTTGTGGGCCTTGCGGGTATTCACGGGCGTGCGACGGATGGCGACGGTCATGCGGCGGAGCTGCAGTTCTGAATCACGGATCGACTGTAGGCGCCGCATCCGTGAGCAAGCTGAGAACGTCTCACGTTGACCGACCGAGGCGAGTCGCCCATCCGCGACGGGAGGGGTGTGCGTAGGCGGCGCGTAAAATGAGCGGGTGGCCATCCCGAAAATCCTCCTGTATTACGCTTTCGCGCCGCTGGCCGACCCCGAAGCCGTGCGCCTCTGGCAGCGCGACTTGTGCGAGTCACTCGGACTCCGCGGCCGCATCCTGATCTCCCGCGATGGCATCAATGGCACGGTCGGCGGCGATCTGTCGGCGGTCAAGCGCTACATCCGCAAGACCCGCGACTACCCTCCGTTCAAGCAGATCGACTTCAAGTGGAGCGAGGGCACCGGCCTCGACGCCGAGGGGCGCAGCCTCGACTTCCCGCGCCTGGTCGTGAAGGTGCGCGACGAGATCGTGAGCTTCGGTGCTCCCGGCGAGCTGAGCGTGGACGCGGACGGCGTCGTGGGCGGCGGCACGAGACTCGCCCCCGCAGAACTGCACGCGCTGGTCGCCGAACGCGGCGACGACGTGGTCTTCTTCGACGGACGCAACGCCTTCGAGGCCGAGATCGGCCGGTTCGCCGGCGCAGTGGTGCCGGATGTCTCCAACACCCGCGAACTCGTCGCCGAGCTCGACAGCGGAAAGTACGACCACCTCAAGGACAAGCCGGTCGTGACCTACTGCACCGGCGGCATCCGCTGCGAGGTGCTGAGCGGACTGATGAAGTCGCGTGGTTTCGGTGAGGTATACCAGCTCGACGGTGGGGTCGTTCGGTACGGTGAGACGTTCGGCGACGA
>JBDTAA010000221.1:0-13780 GCA_039924805.1 Cryobacterium sp. | reverse complement strand
GGGGAAGTCGCCGTGCAGGGCGACGACGGATTCATCACCTTCGTCGGCCGCACGGACGATATCTTCAAGTCCTCCGACTTCAAGGTGTCGCCCTTCGAGGTTGAAAGCATCCTCATCGAACACCCGGCCGTGCACGAAGCCGCAGTCGTCGGTGCCCCCGACGAGACCCGGCTGAACATCACGAAGGCGTACGTGGCACTGGCCGCCGGCTGGGCCCCGACCGAGGACACTGCCTTCGCCCTACTCCGCCACGCCCGAGACTCCCTTCCGCCGTACATGCGCGTGCGGCGGATCGAATTCTTCGAGCTGCCCAAGACCGTATCGGGCAAGATTCGGCGGGTCGAACTGCGCCAAAGGGAGGTCGACGCCGCGGCTTCGGGCATGCGGCTCGCCGCCGAATGGCGCGAAGAGGACTTCCCTGGACTTCGACCGGGCTGAGGGTCGGTGCGCGGAGCGAAGCGCGCCCTCGCGTTGCTTGTGTTCCCGTGCTTCGCGGCAATCCCCTCTGGGTGGTCGCGGCCGCCGCAACCGCACGGGACCGGGCACTCTAGGGGATGACCACGACCTTGCCGAGCGCGCGCCCCTCGCCGGCGTGAGCGAGCGCCTGCGGAACCTCATCGAGGGGGAACGTGCGGTCGATGTGCACGCGAAGGTCGCCCGAGATGCATAGCTCGGCGGCGGGCTCGAAGTGTGCCGGACCCTGCTTGACCATGAGGACCCCCAATCGCCGCCCGGTGAGCAGACCGAGCGGCGCCCCGACCGTCGCGACCCGCAGAAGCGCTCGCGCCGTTCCGCCCACGCAGAGGTAGCGGCCGCCACGAGCCAACGCCCGTCGATAGTCGAACACGGATCGGTGCGCAACGAGATCGAGCACGAGGTCGTATGGCCCGCGCCGGGTGAAGTCCGAACTGCGATAGTCGACCACCTCGTCGGCGCCGAGCTCTCGCATGAAGTCGAGCTTGCCCGCGTTGTCGACGCCGGTCACATGCGCTCCGGAGCCCGTGGCGAGCTGGATGGCAAGCGAGCCCGACCCGCCGCCGCCCCCGTTGATCAGCACCCGCTGCCCGCGGTGTGCGCCGGCGGTCCCCTGGAGCGCGATCGCGCCCGACTGGGGCAGCGTCGAGGCCTCGGCAAACGTCAAACCCTCGGGCTTGTGCGCGAGCGCCGCCTCCGGCACGACCGCGTGCTGGGCGAAACCGCCCATGAGAGCCAGATTGTCGCCGTACACCTCGTCGCCCAGGCGGAACCGGGTGACGTCGGCGCCCACGGCCGCGACACGCCCAGCGATGTCGGAGCCGAGCACCCGGCGCGCCGGGGCGCGCAGCCCTCCGATTCGCGCGTACATCGGCGTTCCCCGCAACGTCTCCCAGTCGGAGAGGTTGACGGATGTCGCGGCGACCTCCACGAGCACCTGGTCGGCGGCCGGCGACGGCGTCGCGACGTCCTCGACGCGCAGCACGTCCGGCGGGCCGTACCGGTCGTAGACGACGGCCCTCATACTGATCGACCGTTATCTGTGGGGTGCTGGGAACCGGACATGCCAGTGAGTGTACGCGCAGCACAGGGCCCGACGAGGTTCACCGGCACGTGCGCCGTGGGGGCCGCCCGCGCCGGGCCGCCTCAGCGGCCGGGACTCAGCGGGAGAACAGGCGGGTGAAGAAGTTGCCGGTGGGGGCTGGGTCGTTCTCGTGGCCGCGGCACTTCTCCGCGCTCGGCACGCCGCGCATGACCTCGTTGATGTGCTGACCGCAGCCCGCCCACGTCGTCTTGCCACATTTCTTACACGTCACCGCTCGGCACATTGATGTTCCCTCTCGTTGATCTATCTTCGCCCGACTATACCCCATGGGGTATAACGCGTGCTCGTTGAGGTCGATCAGCAGCCGGAGTTAGTCATGTCCTGGTCGAGCTGGAGCACCGCAATGACGTTTTTCACGGTCGCCGAGTTCGGATCGTAGCCGTCGGGTCGGTAGCAGCTGACGAGCACCAGCCGGTTGGGGATCACGCTCGTCATCTCGTCGTTGTTCTTGTACTCGGACTTCTGAAGCGTGAGCGTCTTCTGGGTGACGTAGCAGAGGGTTCCGTTGGCGGTGTCGATGCCCGCCACGTCCCCGGCCTGCATCTCCCGGAGGCCGTTGAACACCGCTGTGTCGACCCAGGAGTGTCCGTAGAGATAAACGGTGTTGGTCGAGTCCGTTCCGGGGAGCCCCCCGGCGATGGTCGTGTCCCACGAGATGGTCGAGAGCTCGGGCGGATCGAATCCGCCGCGGTCGTCGATCATCTGCTGAGAGTACTCGGAGACGGCGCCGTCGATGCCGACCACGGGGACGCGCAGGCGAAGGGGCGCGGAGGCGGCAACGGCGAGGTCAGCGACCACCCCGGCCGTGGGCGGCGCGGAGGGGGCGGCCGCGACGGGAGTCCGGCGGACCGGAGCGGGAGTTCCCGCATCCGTGTCCGCCAGAGTGAAGCCAAGCCAGCCGACGGCTACTGCGGAGAGCAGCGCCGCTGTGCCGACGAGCAGTGATTTTCTAGCGACGGGCGCCAGCCTTGCGGGTCGCGAACGCCGCGGTCAGCAGGCCGCCGGCGAGAAGCATGAGGATACCGCCGCCGAGGAATGCCGTTCCGTTGTCGCTGGTGCCGGTCATGCCCAATCCGTCGGTCTTCGAGTCGTGAAGAACGTTTTTGAGCGGAGTGACCTTCGTGCTGGCAGCGCTGATGTTGTTCGTGAGCGAGGCCGAGCAGGTGACAACGGATCCACCGCCGTTGGCGGAGTTGTTGCACTGGTTGATCGACACGGGCAGCTGCGAGCTCTGAGTGGACGGAAGCACGGTGCAGGTCACTCGCTTGGAGGCGCCTCCGCCGTTCGCGGATCCGTTGCACTGGGTGATTGTTGCGCTACTCGTGCTGGCGGGGTTGGGGTCGCAGTTCAAGGTCGGTTCGGTGCCCGCGGCTCCGGAGCCGACGCACTGGTTGACGGTCGCGGGCTCGGTCGAGGCGGCGCCCGTGATGTTGTTGACCACGCTCACGTTACAGATAAGGCTGGCGCCGCCGCCGTCGAGGGCGTAGTTGCACTGGCTGACGTCCCTGGTGAGCGACTTGAACTGCTGGGTGTTCTCTACGCACGCCTCGGGCGCCGTGTTGGCGGCACCGTGGCACGCCTTGGTCGTCACCGTGGAGCTCTCGACTCCGGTGGCCAGATCGAGGTTGTTGACGACCGTGACGTCGCAGTTGAGTCCGAGGCCCGCGGTGTTGTACACGCTGTCGCACTGGGCGATCGTCTGGGTGGCGGCGGACGCGCTGGCTGACGGAGCGAACGTGAGCGCCACGACTGCCATGGCAAGCGATGCGACAAGGACGGTGGCCCTCATCAGCGATGACCTGAAGCGGATGCCCGTGGGCAAAGTGGTAGACATGGCTGCAGACACAGCACTCCTTAAGTAGGCCTTACGGTAACACGCCCCGGCCCCTCTTCAGGGCAGCTGCGCGACGACACGACACGACACTCGAACAGGAGATTCGATCATGACCAACACCGTTCTCAATCCCTACCTCAGCTTTCGCGACACGACGAGGCAGGCCATGGACTTCTACCAGTCGGTCTTCGGCGGAGAAGTCACGTACAGCACCTTCGCCGAGTTCCAGGCCAGTGACGACCCGGCCGAGCAGGACAAGATCATGCACGCCCAGCTGACGACCGCCGGCGGCCTGGGCTTGATGGCGGCCGACACCCCGAACAGCATGGAGTACACGCCGGGCAACAACTACTCCGTGTCACTCAGCGGCGACGACGAGGGCGAGCTGCGCGGTTTTTGGGACAAGCTGGTCGAGGGCGGCACCGCGGCCATGCCGCTCGACAAGGCACCCTGGTGTGACACGTTCGGCATGTGCACCGACAAGTTCGGCGTGACATGGCTGGTCAATATCGCCGGTGCGCCGGCCACGTCGACCTGAGGCCGGCGTCGGCAAGCTCAGCCTCGGAGGAACTCCTCGATTCCGGCAATCGGGTCGTACCATCCCAGTTCCAGGACGAGCGTCTGCAGCGACTTGTCGAGACCGACGATGACGGACACACCGACCACAACGAAGACCACTCCCATCGACCGGCGGAACCACCCGGTCGGATTGGCGAGCCATCCGAGTCGCCGAGCGAAGGAGCGCCCGAGGTACGCGACGAGGAGAAGCGTCGACGCGAGCCCAACGGCGTAGGCCGTCACATACAGGAGCCCCTGGCCGAAGGAGACGGGCAGTACGGTCGCGACGACGAGCGCGTAGGTGGGGCTGCAACTGCTGAACACGGGGCCGAGGGCCGCGCCGGTAACGATGTCGCCGCCGAAGCTCTGCCGACCGACCGACGCTTCGAGAGCCCGGTTGCTGCTGTTCCGCAGGCCGAGCGCGGTTGCCGCGCGCTCCCACAGGGCAGGGAACAGCAGGTTCAGGCCGAGCAGAACAACGATGCCGCCGGCGATGACCTGCCACACCTGCTGGGGAACACCCAGCAGCGCCGTGGTCGCCTTCAGCAGCAGCGTGAACACGACGACACTGATGGCGAGCGATGCGGCGATCACGACGGGGCGCATTCGCGCTCGGCGCGGGTCGGCGTCCTTGCTCACAATCGAGCCGCCCACGATCACGGGAAGCAGGGGCAGCACGCACGGCGCCGCCACGGTCAGGATGCCGGCGGCCAGGCTGATGAGCAGCAAGCCCCCCACTACGGTCCGGCGGCAATCAGCGCATCGAGGCTGGAGTCGTCGTACAGCACCTTCTTGCTGAGCTCGGTGCCCTTGTCGTCGATGTAGACGACGGTGGTCTGCTGCGTCACACCGTACTTCTGGCGCAGCTCGGTCGAATTGTCGTAGTCGACCTTGAAGATCGTGAGGCCGTCGGGAATGGGACCGGCCTTGATGCTCGACTCGAGGGCACGGCACTGGGGGCACCAGGACGCGTGGAAGAACAGCACCCTGGTGCCGGCGGTATCCGCCAGCAGCTCCTCCGTGTAGTCCACGTAGGCGCCACCTGAGGTGGCGGAGTCGGGGGCGCTCTGCTCGGCAGACGTGGCCGACGGAGCGGAGGGCGACGAACCGGCCGCGCCGGCGCAAGCGGTCAGCGACAGGGCAACCGCAGCCGCGATAGCGACCACCGTCCCGAGCATTTTCTTGTTCATCGCAATCCCTTGGTTGTCCAGCAGCGGGTCGCCGCGGGTGCATTAAAACTACCGCCAGGCCGGCCGGACAGGCTATGGGTACGATGTGACCCGTGAAGCCCTTCCTGCTGCTGGCAACTCGTCACGAGGACGAGGCCGCCGACGATGAGTACGCCGGTTTCCTCGCGGCGGGCCATCTCGCCCCCGAACACCTCCACCGAGTGCGGCTCGAAGCGGCGCCGCTGCCGCCGATCGACCTGGCCCACTACTCCGGAATCATCGTCGGGGGTAGCCCCTTCAATGCGAGCGACCCGCCCGAAGCCAAGGCACCGGTGCAGCACCGCGTGGAGCGCGAACTGGGCGGGCTGCTTGAGCGGGTGTTGGCCGCGGATTTTCCCCTCCTGGGGGCCTGCTACGGTATCGGACTGCTTACCCGCCATCTGAACGGCGCCCTCGACGGCTCGTGGGCCGAGCCGGTCGGCCCGACGTGGATCTCGCTCACCGGGGAGGGTGCCGTCGACCAGCTGTTCGGGCGGCTGCCACCCACGTTCGAGGCGTTCGTCGGCCACAAGGAGGCGTGTTCAACACTGCCGGCGGGGGCCGTCCTGCTCGCGACCGGTCCTGCCTGCCCGGTGCAGGCGTTTCGGGTCGGCCGGAATGTGTACGCAACTCAGTTCCACCCGGAACTCACCAACGCCGGCATCCTGACGCGCATTCGCGTCTACCGGGAGTACGGCTATTTCGATGCGGAGGGAATGGACGCGATCATCGCGTCGGTCGAGGCATCCAGTGTGACCGAGCCTGCCCATCTCATGAAAGCCTTCGTCGAACGCTTCGGGACCGAAAGCTGACGACTCCAGCCAAGGCTCACTCGGGACGTTGAACGACAGGCGTGAGCCGCGCGAGGTCGGGACCCAGCCCGATGTCGATGAGCCGCACCCGCCCGGCCAGGCCCGATGCGGGCGGCAGGAGCAGCCCCGATTTCACCCCGCCGAACGTGACGGTCACGTCGGCCGGGAGCACGACCGGGTCCGGCACGCTGCCATCGGTCGGGTCGATGCCGCTGGGGATGTCCACGGCCACGACGACGGGCCCGTCCGGCGCCGAGAGGACGGGCAGGATGGCCGCGACGATCTCGCGGGCGACGCCGCGCAGCGCCGGGTCGGGGCTCGTGCCGGTGCCCACAATGGCATCGACGATGACGTCTTCTCGAGCGGCCAGGCCAGCCAGCGCCTCCAGCCGGAAGTCGTCCAGCGGGGCTGATGTGGCGATGTGTGCGCCGGCGGCGACGGCCGCCGCGAGGCCGGCCTCGTGCATCCGTTCGCCGACTTGGACCACTGTCACCTTCACTCCCTCTGCGGCGAGCTCGGCCCCGGCGAACAGCCCGTCGCCCCCGTTGTCGCCCGAACCGACGAGCAGCAGGATGCGTCCGGGGGTGTCCGGGCGCCGCGACCCGCGTTGCCCGAGCACCGTGCGGATCTCGTCGGCCAGGCCCGTTGCGGCCCGTTGCATGAGCGGTTCACCGTTCGCGAGGTGCGGCCGCTCCGCCGTGCGGATCTGCTCCGCCGAATATCCGTTGATCATGCGCGTGTCCCTTCGATGCCCTGCCCCCACGTTCGACGGTACTCCGACCGCGCGCCGACGGCTCCATTTCCCGCGAAACAGCAGTCGTGGTCACCTCAGCGTCGGTTTGGTGACCACGACTGCGGTTTCGCGGTGGATGTATGGTGTCGGCATGGCACGCGAAGCAGTGGTCCTTCCAGTCGCCGGGCCGCACGGCGAACGCGAGGTGCGGCTCTCGAGCCCCGGGCGTATCCTCTGGCCGGATTTGGGGATCACGAAGCTCGATCTCGCCCACTACATCGTCGATGCGGGGGAGGCCTTTGTCACCGCGAACGGAGGCCGTCCGCTTTCGCTGCAGAGGTTTCCCGAGGGTATCGACGGCGAGCAGTACTTCTCGAAGAACCCACCGAAGGGGGCGCCGGAGTACGTGCGGTCGGTGATGGTGGTCTACCCCAGCGGCCGGTCGCATCCGCAACTCGTCATCGACGAACCGGCCGCCGCCGTGTGGGCCGTTCAGATGAACACCATCGTGTTCCACCCCTGGCCCTCCCGCTCAGAGGACACCGACAATCCCGACCAACTCCGCATCGACCTCGACCCGCAGCCCGGCACGGACTTCGACGATGCGATTCCCGCCGCACTGGAGCTGCGTGCGGTGCTCGCGGAGGTGGGCCTCGACGCGTTCGTCAAGACATCGGGAAACCGTGGGTTGCACGTGTTCGCCCCGATCGAACCGACCAGGGAGTTCTTGGACGTGCGTCACGCGGTGATCGCGGCCGGCCGGGAGCTGGAGCGCCGGATGCCCGACCGGGTCACGACGTCGTGGTGGAAGGAGGAGCGGGGCGAGCGGGTGTTCGTCGACTTCAACCAGGCCAATCGTGACCGCACGATGGCAGGGGCGTACAGTCCGCGGGCACTCGCGCACGCGCCCGTGTCGTGCCCGATCGAGTGGGACGAACTGGAGACGACCGACCCGAGAACGCTGACGATACACACCGTCCCGGAGCGGCTGCGTACCACCGGCGACCCGTGGGCGCGGATGGCCGAGCGCCCAGGCACGATCGACGCGCTCCTCGGTTGGTGGGACCGGGATCTCGCCGACGGGCTCGGCGAGCTGCCGTTCCCGCCCGAGTTTCCGAAGATGCCGGGGGAGCCACCCCGCGTTCAGCCCAGCCGGGCCCGCAAGGAGAGTTAGCGGCGCACCGAACCCGTCAGCCCGGCGAGCGAGCTGAGGATCGAGGGCCTCGCGGCGATCCAGCCGACAGCCATCACAATGAGGGACAGGGCGAAGATCCCGAATCCCCACCATGTGACGTCGTCACGACCCGCGTACATGTGGTTGAGGTTGCGCAGGGCACCGGTCGTCAGCACGAGCGTGATGTGCACAATGATGAACCCGACGAACCAGAGCATCACCGGGAAGTGAACGGCCCTGGCGACCGGCAGCGGGAAAACCCTGTCGATGGGGGCGAACCGGATGGCCAGCCCGGGGGCCATCCTGATGCCCGTGATCAGGGCAAGCGGCGCCGCGATGAAGACCGTGATGAAGTAGGCGAGCAGTTGCAGGGCGTTGTAGTTGACCCAGCCGTTCTCGAGCGGCCAGTTGAGCGAGGCGTACTGGATGGCCACCGACACCGCGTTCGGGAAGACGTCCCAGCTGATCGGGACGACGCGCAGCCATTGGCCGGTCGCGAAGAGGAGCACGTAGAAGATCACTCCATTGAGTATCCACAGGGTATTCACGCTGAGGTGGAACCACAGGTGGAGCCCGATGCGAACGGGCGGGTTCTTCGTGCGCAGGGCACCCGTGTTGTTGCGGGTCCAGTACGCGGCGGCGCGCTTGGTGTTACGCACCTCGAGTCCGGTGCGGATGATGAAGAGAATGAAGAACGAGTTGAGGAAGTGCTGCCAGCCAAGCCAGGCCGGGAAGCCGACCGGGGCGGACTCCGGCAACTCCGAGCTGCCCGGATACTCCGTCATGAACGACGAAACGGCGGGCAACTCGCGAATCGCCTTGGCGGCGAGGACGAGCAGGAACAGGCCGACGAGGATTGCCGGAACGATCCAGACGAGCTTGAACCACTGGCTCTTCCTGAACTCGGTGAGAACAGAGGTCACTTAGCTCTTCCTCGCCTTGACGGCCTCGATGAGCTGCGGCACGACGGTGAAGAGGTCTCCGACGACGCCGAAGTCGGCGACATCGAAGATGGGAGAGTCGGCGTCCTTGTTGATGGCGACAATGGTCTTGGCGCTCTGCATGCCGGCGCGATGCTGGATGGCCCCCGAGATGCCGACAGCGATGTAGAGGTTGGGGGAGACCGTCACGCCGGTCTGGCCGACCTGCATGTTGTGCTCGCAGTAGCCGGCGTCGACCGCCGCGCGTGATGCGCCCACGGCTGCCCCGAGCGCGTCGGCAAGCTCCTCGACGAGCACAAACTTTTCCTTGGACCCGAGTCCGCGGCCGCCGGAGACCACGATGTCGGCGGTCTGTAGCGAGGGACGCTCCGAAGCCTGTGTCTGCTCGTGACGGGCGGTGATCTGCGCGCCGACGGCTGTGTCGGCCGCAACGTCGATCTCTTGCGTGGTTCCGGCTGCTGCCGGGGCCGCCCCGTCGATCGAGCCCTGCCGGATGGAGATCACGGAGACACCCTGGGCGGCGCCGGCCGTGACGGTGAACGCGCCACCGAATGCCTGCTGGGTGACGCGGATGCCGGCGGCATCCGAGGCGACATCGACGACGTCGCTCTGGAAGGCCCCGCCCATCCGTACCGCGAGCCGTGCCCCGGCCTCCCTGCTGTCGATGGAGTTGCCGACTATGACGGCGGACACATCGCCAGCGGCCAGGGCCGCAGCGTGCAACGCGGCGACCTGCGGGGTCACGACAAGCGTGTCGGCGTTGGGCAGCGAGGCAACGTAGACGGTGCCGGCGCCGAGCGCGCCGAGGCTCTCGGCCGAAACGGCCGTGGCGCCGGTTGTTGTGACGACGACGGCAGCGGGCTCGCCGAGCCGGGCGGCGGCGGCGATGAGCTCGCCCGTGCTCGCGGCCGGCTGGCCGTTGGCGTGTTCAATGAGAACGAGTACGTGTGACATCTGTTCCGCTTCCTAGATCAGTTTCGCCGCGGCGAGGAAGTCGGCCAGCTGCGTGCCGGCCGTTCCGTCGTCCTTCACGATGGTGCCGCCGGACCTCGCGGGTCGGGGGGTGACGTCCAGCACGGTGGACCACGAGTTCGCGCCGCCCGTCTCGTCGGTGGGAAGCCCGAGGTCTTCGATGCCGAGGGTTTCGACCTTCTTCTTCTTGGCGGCCATGATGCCTCGGAAGTTCGGGAAGCGTGCCTCGGCGATCTGCTCGGTGACCGAGACCAGAGCCGGCAACGACGCGCTCACGTCGACGTGGCCGTCGTCGCTCATCCGCTCGCCCGAGACGGTGTCCCCGATGACCGTGAGGGTGCGAAGGAAGGTGAGCTGGGCAAGCCCGAGGCGCTCGGCGAGCATGGCCGGGACGGCGGCGGTGCGGCCGTCGGTCGACTCGTTGCCCGCGATGATGAGGTCGAAGCCGCGGGTGCTGAGGGCCGCGGCGAGGGCGGCGGAGGTCTGCATGGCGTCGGAGCCGGCCAGGCCGCCGTCGATGAGATGGATGCCGTTGTCCGCTCCCATGGCGAGTGCCTTGCGAATCGCGGCCAGTGCACTGGTGGGGCCCATGGTGACCACGGTCACCTCACTGCCGGCGTTCGCCTCCTTCACGAGGAGCGCGGCCTCAACGGATTTTTCGTTGATTTCGTCGATCACGAGGTCGCCGGTGCGGTCAACTCGTTTCGTCGACGGGTCGATGCGGCGATCTCCCCAGGTGTCGGGAACTTCTTTCACGAGCACTGCGATCTTCATCACACTCTCCGTCTTCATCATCGAAAGTGGGCGGAACGGGTCCAGCCTATATGGTCCACAAATGCCAGCCGATGGGGTGGTTGTCCTAGTAGGTTGAGTTGCGCAGAACCAACGGAGGGGCGCGTTATGTACGCAGTGACCGATGACCAACGTGCCATTGTTCAGATGGTTCGCCAGTTCGCGTCCGAATCCCTGGCCCCGCATGCGGCCGAATGGGATGAAACCCACCACTTTCCCGTCGACGTGCTGCGCCAGGCCGGCGAGCTCGGGATGGGCGGAATCTACTCGCGTGAGGAATTCGGGGGCTCCGGGCTGAGCCGGGCGGACTCCGTGCTCATCTTCGAGGAGCTGGCCAAGGGGGACACCAGCATCGCCTCCTACATCTCGATTCACAACATGGTCACCTGGATGATCGACACCTACGCCAGCGAGGCTGGCCGCGCGGAGTGGGTGCCGCAGCTCGCCTCGATGGAGGCGCTCGGCAGCTACTGCCTCACGGAGCCTGGAGCGGGATCGGACGCCGCAGCCCTCACGACTCGGGCGGTGCGGGACGGCGGTGACTACGTCATCAGCGGGGTCAAGCAGTTCATCTCCGGCGCCGGCGTCTCTCGTTTCTACGTGGTGATGGCTCGCACCGGTGAATCCGGCAGCCGGGGGATCAGCGCGATCGTTGTGCCCGACGGGACGCCCGGCCTGTCGTTCGGCCCGCTGGAGAAGAAGATGGGCTGGCACGCGCAGCCGACGCGGCAGGTCGTTTTCGAGAATGTGCGGGTTCCCGTCGGGAACCTGCTCTCCGAGGAGGGCGACGGATTCGGTATCGCCATGAGCGGCCTCAACGGCGGGCGTCTCAACATCGGGGCCTGCTCGCTCGGCGGTGGCCAGGCGGCGCTTGACCGGACGGTCGCCTACCTCAAGGACCGCACGGCCTTCGGCGGTCCGCTGATCGAGCAGGAGGCGCTCCTCTTTGAGCTGGCCGATATGGACACCGCGCTGGAGTCAGCGCGCACGCTGCTTGCGCGAGCCGCCGAGGCCCTCGACCGCGGCGACGCCGACAAGGTCAGGCTCTGCGCCATGGCCAAGCGGGTCGCGACCGACGCCGGGTTCACTGTCGCCAACTCCGCACTGCAGCTCCACGGTGGCTACGGCTACCTGGCGGACTACGGCATCGAGCGAATCGTGCGGGACCTGCGCGTGCACCAGATCCTCGAGGGAACGAACGAGATCATGCGCCTCATCGTCGGCCGCAGCCTGGCGGAGGCGTGATGCGCGCCGCCCCGGAAGTCCTCGTCTCGCGTGCCGGCAGGCTCGGGCGCATCGTGCTCAACCGGCCGGCGGCGCTGAACGCCCTGACCCACTCGATGATCACCACCATCAACGCGACGCTGCGTGAGTGGGAGACCGACCCCGACGTGCACAGTGTGCTCCTTTCCGGCGCCGGTGATCGAGGCTTGTGCGCGGGTGGAGACATCGTGGCCATCTACAACGACGCGGCTGAAGGCGGCGGCGAGGCCGCGAGCTTCTGGGCGGATGAGTACGCCCTCAACGCGAGGATCGCCGGCTACCCCAAGCCCTACGTCGCGTTCATGGACGGAATCGTGCTCGGCGGGGGAGTCGGGGTATCTGCCCACGGATCGCTTCGCATCGTCACGGAGCGCACCCGCATCGGCATGCCGGAGGTGGGCATCGGCTTCGCCCCCGATGTCGGCGGAACGTTCCTGTTGTCGCACGCGCCCGGCGAGCTGGGCACCCACGTGGCCCTGACCGGCGGCCTATTCTCCGGGGCCGACGCCATCGCACTCGGCCTCGCCGACCAGTTCGTGCCGAGCGCAGACCTCGAGGCTCTGGCCGGAGCCCTCGAAACCATGCCGGCGGCCGACGCCGTCGCCCGGTTCACGGCCGCAACCCCGGTATCGGCCCTGGCCGGGGGGCGCGCGTGGATCGACGAATGCTACTCCGGCGAGACTGCGGCCGAGATCGTCGCCCGACTGCAGGCCGCCGATTTCCCTGATGCCCGCGCCGCGGCATCCGTGATGCTCACTAAATCGCCCACCGCCCTGTGCGTCACCCTCGAATCGTTGCACCGCGCTCGCGCACTCGGCACCCTCGAGGAGACGCTCAACCAGGAATACCGGGTGAGCCTCCGCCTCGCCGCGACCGCCGAGTTCCTCGAGGGCGTGCGGGCGCAGGTCATCGACAAGGACCGGAACCCGAAGTGGTCACCGGCGACCCTGGCGGATGTGGACCGCGCGACCGTCGAGGGCTACTTGGAGAGCCTTGGGGCGCGGGAACTCGGGCTTTCAGCACCAGCCACAACGCCTTCGGGTAAGGCAGACAGGAGCAAGACGTGACGAGGATTGCATTTATCGGGCTGGGCAATATGGGCGGCCCAATGGCCGCCAACCTTGTCACGGCCGGCCACCAGGTGTCGGGCTTCGACGTCGTGCCCGCCGCGCTCGACCACGCCCGCGAGAGCGGCGTCACGGTCGCTGCATCCGGCTCGGAGGCGGTGGCCACCGCCGAGATCGTCATCACCATGCTGCCGGGCGGCGCGCACGTTCTGGACGCCTATCGCAACGGGCTCCTCGCCGCGGCCGCCCCCGGCACACTGTTCATCGACTCGTCAACCATTGACGTCGGCGACGCCCGGGAGGCACGCGCCCTCGCGCTGGCCGCCGGCCACCGCGGGCTCGACGCCCCCGTCTCCGGCGGCGTCGGAGGGGCGACGGCCGGAACCCTCACCTTCATGGTTGGCGCCACCGACGAGGACTTCCGGGCGGCCGAACCGATCCTTTCGGTGATGGGCGGGCGGGTGGTGTTCTGCGGGGAATCCGGAGCCGGCCAGGCGGCGAAGGTCTGCAACAACCTGATCCTCGGCGTGTCGATGATCGCGGTGAGCGAGGCGTTCGTGCTGGGGGAGAAGCTGGGGCTCTCGCACCAGGCGCTGTTCGACGTCGCCTCGGCCGCATCGGGACAGTGTTGGGCGCTGACAACGAACTGCCCAGTTCCTGGACCCGTTCCCACGAGCCCGGCCAACCGTGACTATCAGCCCGGATTTGCCGGCGCCCTGATGGCCAAAGACCTCGGGCTCGCCCTCAACGCACTCGAAACCACGGGGACCGCGGCCGAACTCGGTCCGATGGCCGCCTCCATCTACCGCCGCTTCGCCGATGAGGGTGGAGCCTCGCTCGACTTCTC
>JBDTAA010000220.1:0-6936 GCA_039924805.1 Cryobacterium sp. | reverse complement strand
ATAGCCGTGCATGGAATGCACGTGACGCTCATCGGACACGGTGCGCATGGCGGCGACGAGGGACTGCGCGAGCACCTGCCCGCCGAAAACCCGCCCGTGGGGCATCCACTGGGAGACGCCGGTAAAGATGTCTTCGCTGGTGCGGGCACCCGTGTCGGTGAGATCGAGGGCGGCCAGGAGACCTTCCATCGGCGTGTTCATGGCTTCTCCTTGGCTCCGCGCCCGAACACGGCGTGAGCCCAGACGTATCTTGGTAGTTTAGGAGCAGATGAGCATGTCATTTTCCCTCACAGATTCCCTGTCCCTCGCCGACCTCCAGGTCTACCTCTCGCGCGCGGGTCGCGTAGAGGACGGATCCGTCCGCCTGATTTCCGCCGCGGGCGTGCTGGCTGTCTACACCGCGATCCTCTATCCGCGCGGCCTGCTCGACCCGAGCCCCACCGTGCTGGGCCTGCGCACGTTCGCGCTGACCGAGCAGGTTGAGCTCGACGTCGTGGTTCCGGTGCGGTCGCTGCTCGACCGGGTGGCGCGCCTGCAGGCGGCCGTCGTCGACCCTGGCGCCCCCATCGCCGTGAACGTTCCGCTGCAGGTGAGCACCGTCACCTGGGCGGGGATCTCCCCGCCCAGGGGCGGCTGGCAGTCGCAGGGCGAGACGGATGCTGCGCTGCTGGAGAGCGCCGCCCGCGCCGGAATCGAGGAGGTTGCCTCGTCGATCCCGGACGGAACCGGTGAGCAGATCGTGCAGCGCGTGCGCTCCGAGGTGTGGGGGCGCCCCGTCGAGGGACTCGCATTCGTGCCGAGCGGCGCCGGGTTTGCCGCGTTCAGCCTGGGCTTTCTATCGCCGGGGGAGCCCGTTCAGCTGTTCGAGACGGGTCCGTGGACCCGGCTGAGCACGAGCCGGGGGCACATCCTCGTACGCCGCAAGCCCTGGACCCTCAAGCCCTGACCCGCCTCCCGGGTTCCGGCCTCGACGGGCTCGACCGCCCGCGGGTCAGCCGGCGGCGAGCAGCGCCGCCCAGAGGTCCGCGCGGGCCGGGAAGGTCGCCAGGTCGCGCCCGAGTACCTGCTCCGCCTGCGTGATCCGGGCCCGGAGGGTGTGCCGGTGCACGCCGAGTACCTCCGCCGCCTGGGCGAACTGGCCGTTGTGTTCAAGCCAGACACGAACGCCCGCGAGCAGCTCGGTGCCGTGCTCCGCGTCATGACGGACGAGGGGATCGAGCGCCGCGCGTGCCACCTCGCGGGCATCCGTCGTGGCCAGCAGGGCGAGTACACCCTGCCTCGAGATGCTTTCGAATTCCACGACGGCCGTCGCGCCTTCGCCGGCCCGCTCGAGCGCCTGCTCGGCCCGGGCGAGCGCCGCCGGGAGTGTGCCGTAGTCGCTCGGATCCGACACCCCGATGTGCACGCCGAAGGCCGTGCTCAGCTCCGCGAGTAGGGCAGTGGCTCCCGCCTCGAGGCAGAGAACGATCGTCTCCCCATTCCGGGCGAAGAAGAGCTGCCCTGGCTGTGCCTCGATCCGCAGCTCGAGGAGCTCGGTGAGGCCCTCGAGTCCGTGTGATCGGGCGCTCAGGGCGGCGATCCGCACCGGTGCGGAAGGAAGCGGCCCCCAGACCTCGTCGGAGACGGCGCGCACGAGGTCGGTGTTCCCGCTGAGCAGGGCCTGGAGCAGCCCGGTTCGCAACCGTCCGCGGGCCCGGCTGAGCGCGCTGTTCTGTTCGAGGGAGAGCCCCGCGAGCGCGACGACGCTGGTCACCACCTCCTGGCCGGCCTGGTCGAGCACGGCGTGGGTGCCCGCAGTGGCCCCGCCGATGGCAAGCACGCCCCGGAGCTGCCCGCCCCGGCCGACGGTCTGCAGGGTGACCGTTTCGCCGCCGTCGACCACGGTGCTGCTGGCGCGCTGCCCGCGCCGGAGCAGGAGAGCCGCCTCTCGCTGGACGGTGTCGAGGGTGCTGCCCGCCAGGGAGCTGCCATCGCGGACGCCGCCCGAGGACCCGCCACCCCCGGACGAGCGAGCAAACGCGTCCCGGGGGAAGACCCGGTCGAGCCCCCCGGTGGCGTCGAAGAGCGCGACCCACTGACCGAGCTGGCGCGAGAGCTCGCTCAGCGTGGCGCTGAGGCCGTCGGGCCGGAGCGCAGCCAGGGCGATGGCGCGCTGCGCGCCGAGCGTCCAGGTGCGGCGGGCGAAGAGTTCCGACGCAACCATGTCGCCCGCTGCGCGCGCCACCGCAATGAAGGGAGTGCGGTACGGCACCTCGAAGAGAGGCAGCCCGCTGGCTAGACAGGCGGCAACGAGCGCGTCGGGCGTTCCCTCGCGCGCGACCTCCGTGCCGAAACCCAGGCCCGTGACGCCACGTTTGCACAGCCGCGCCACGTAGTCCGCGTAGAAGGCGTCGCCGGGCGCATCCGGGCTGAACTGCGTTCCCGTGGTGAGCAGCACCTGGCTGGGGGACAGGAAGGGCGTCGGGTCGGCCAGGTCGGAGCCGTGCACCCATTCGACGCCTTCGTCGAGGGCGCCGGGCGGCAGGGCGTGCTCCGGGGTGAGTAGTCGCAGCCACAGCTCGGGCCTGGCGAGCAGGCGGCGCAGGGGTGGGGGCACGGCGGGACCAGACCAAAAGTAGGTGCCTGTACGGCGTGGCGAACGGATGACGTCCAACTATACGTCGTGGCGGGGTGACGCGGTGCCCACGGCGCCTAGCATTGCGTGGTTGGCACCGTTCCCCCTGGCGACGGTGCAGGTTGGTCAAAGAACTGGAGCAAGTCATGACACTGGTTGATTCCCCCCGCACGGTCGTGCCCCTTGGCGGACCATCGCTGCCGCAGGAACGCCGCCTCGTGACGGCCATCCCCGGCCCGAAGTCGCTCGAACTGACCCGCCGAAAGGAGCAGGCGATTTCCGCCGGCGTCGGCACCGCCGTCCCCGTCTACACGGTCGCTGCCGGCGGCGGAGTGCTCGTCGACGTCGACGGCAACTCGCTGATCGACCTCGGCTCCGGTATCGCCGTGACCGGCGTGGGCAACAGCGCCCCGGCCGTCGTGGCCGCCGTCGCCGCACAGCTCGCGCAGTTCACGCACACCTGCTTCAGCGTTGCCCCGTACGACGGCTACATCGAGGTCGCGGAGGTGCTCAACCGGCTTACCCCCGGCGACCACGCCAAGCGCAGCGCGCTGTTCAACTCCGGCGCCGAAGCCGTCGAAAACGCGGTCAAGATCGCCCGCCACTTCACCGGCCGGCAGGCCGTGCTCGCCTTCGACCACGCCTATCACGGTCGCACCACGCTGACCATGGGCCTGACCGCCAAGAACGTGCCGTACAAGAACGGATTCGGCCCGTTCGCGGCCGAGATCTACCGAGCCCCGCTGTCCTACCCGTTCCGCGACGGTGGCCTCGACGGCGTCGAGTCCGCCAAGCGCGTGATCAGTCAGGTCGAGAAGCAGATCGGCGCGACCAACCTCGCGGCGATGATCATCGAGCCAATCCAGGGCGAGGGCGGCTTCATCGTCCCGGCCGCCGGCTTCCTGCCGACCCTCGTCGACTGGTGCCGCGCCAACGGCGTCGTCTTCATCGCCGACGAGGTACAGACCGGCTTCGCCCGCACCGGCGACATGTTCGCCAGCGACCACGAGGGAATCGTGCCGGACCTGATGGTGATGGCCAAGGGCATCGCCGGCGGTCTCCCGCTCTCCGCCGTGACCGGCCGCGCCGAGATCATGGATGCGCCGCAGGTCGGCGGCATCGGCGGCACATACGGCGGCAACCCGCTCGCCTGTGCCGCGGCGCTGGCGACCATCGACAGCTACGAGACCGACAACCTGGTCGTGCGCGCCCGGCAGATCGGCGCCATCCTGACCGAGCGCCTCACCGCCCTCCAGGCCACGGACCCCCGCATTGGAGACATCCGTGGACGCGGGGCCATGATGGCCATCGAACTGGTCGACCCGGCAACGGGCGAGCCGGATGCCGCGCTCACGAGCCGCGTCGCCTCCGCCGCGCACGCCGCCGGAGTCATCCTGCTCACCTGCGGAACCTACGGAAACGTGGTCAGGTTCCTGCCGCCGCTGAGCATGCCGGACCACCTGCTCGTCGAGGGCCTGCAGGTCGTCGCCGACGCACTGGCAGCAGCATGAGCGCCCCGCTCGTCGCCGAGGCGACCACGCTGACCGCCGCCGAACGCGAAGCCGAGCTGCTCGCCCGGGTGCCATCCGGGCTCTATATCAACGGGGTCTGGGAGCAGGGCAGCGGTGAGCCGATCGTCGTCACCGACCCCGCCACCGGGCTGACGCTCAAGCGGATTGCCAACGCCGACGCGGCCGACGGTCTGCGCGCACTCGACGCGGCCGTCGACGCCGCCGCGTCCTGGGCCGCCACCGCGCCACGCGTGCGCGCCGAGATCCTCCGCCGGGCCTTCGACCTGTTGCAGGAGCGCCGCGGCGACTTCGCCCTGTTGATGACGATGGAGATGGGAAAGCCCCTCACCGAGGCGAACGGCGAGGTCACCTACGGCGGTGAATTCCTGCGCTGGTTCAGCGAGGAGGCCGTGCGCATCAGCGGCCGGTACGGGCTCACGCCCGAGGGCACCGGTCATATGATCGTGTCCCAGCGCCCGGTCGGCCCGTGCTTCCTGATCACCCCGTGGAACTTCCCGCTGGCCATGGCGACCCGTAAGATCGCCCCGGCTCTCGCCGCCGGCTGCACGGTCGTCATCAAGCCCGCAGAGCTCACCCCGCTGACCACCCTCCTCTTCGCGCAGCTGCTCGAAGACGCCGGGGTGCCGGCCGGAGTCGTCAACGTGATCACCACGTCCACATCGTCCGCGGTGGCCGGGCCGATCATCGCCGACCCGCGCCTGCGCAAGCTGAGCTTCACCGGCTCGACCGCCGTCGGCCGCAAGCTCATCCAGCAGTCCGCGCAGGGAGTGCTGCGCACCTCGATGGAGCTCGGCGGCAACGCCCCATTCGTCGTGTTCGAGGACGCAGACCTCGACAAGGCGGTCGACGGCGCGATGCTGGCGAAATTCCGCAACATCGGGCAGGCCTGCACCGCAGCCAACCGGTTCATTGTGCACGAGTCGGTCGCCGACGAGTTCGCCCGGCGCATCGTCGAACGTGTCGGCGAGCTGCGCATCGGCCGCGGCACCGACGAGGGCATCACGATCGGCCCGCTCGTCAACGAGGCCGCCGTCGAGAGCACCGATGCGCTGGTGCAGGATGCGCTCGAGCGCGGCGCCAGGCTGCTCATCGGCGGCGTGCGTCCCGACGGTCCGGGCTCGTTCTACGAGCCCACCGTGCTCACCGGGCTGGCACCCGACACCGCCCTGCTGACCGAGGAGATCTTCGGCCCGCTCGTCGGAATTGTCACTTTCGGCGACGAGGACGAGGCGGTACGGCTGGCCAACGCCACCGAGTACGGCCTGATCGGATACGTCTTCACCCAGGACCTGGCCCGCGGCCACCGCATGATCGACCGCCTGGAAACGGGCATGATGGGCCTGAACACCGGCCTGGTCTCGAATGCTGCGGCGCCGTTCGGCGGGGTCAAGCAGTCCGGTCTCGGCCGGGAAGGCGGACTCGAGGGCATCCACGAGTACCTGTCAACGAAGTACACCCTCACCCCGGTGTCCTGACCGGCGTCAGCCGGCCCCGCGGCATCCGCGGGGCCGGTGCTGCCGTTCCGGCAGCGCGTGCGGGGTTCTCCACCGCGGCCCGGGCTGGCGAAGCGCGCGTCGCGAGACGAGACCTAGGCGTCGAAGGTGTTGACCATGGCGTGGGCGGCACGGTCCAGATAGTCCCACAGCGTTTCGCGCTGCAGTGGGGGCAGGTTGGCGGCGTCGACGGCCTCCCGCATGTGCAGCAGCCAGCGGTCGCGGGCATCCGGGTTCACCTTGAACGGCTGGTGCCGCTGGCGCAGGCGCGGGTGCCCGCGCTGCTCGCTGTAGGTCCCGGGGCCGCCCCAGTACTGCTCGAGGAACATGGTGAGGCGCTCGATCGCGCCGGTGAGGTCTTCCTCCGGGTACATGGGTTTCAGCACCGGGTCGCCGGCAACACCCGTGTAGAAGTCGGCGACGAGCTTCTCGAAGAACGGCCGACCGCCGACCTGCTCGTAGAACGACGCGCCGATGGCGGCGCCGTTCTCACCGTCGCGGAGGTGCACTGCGGCCGGCGGAACCGGGGTGGACTCATTCGTCATCGCGGATCTCCGGATCTGGGGTTGTGACTGCCTGGGGCGCGGGCAGTGCTGCGCCCTTGAACTTGGGCTTGCGCGGCGCCTTGCCCTTCTTATGGGGAAGGGGCGTGCCCGGATCGGCGTGGACGTCGGGCTCCTGGGCCGCGGCTTCCTCGACCGCGTCCAGCGAGGGGGTGATGCCGGAGCCGTCGGCAGCGCCATCCGCCCCCGTCATCACGACACTGTTGAGCGGGGTGAGTGCAACGCCCATCCCGTCGAGCGCCTTCTTCAGGTGCAGGCGGAGGTCCCTCGCGAAGTCCCACTTCGCGGATACCCGGGTCTTCACGGCCAGGCGAGTGACGAGCGCCTCGGCGGTGATCGATTCGAGGCCCCAAATTTCCGGCTTCTCCAGGATGACGCCGCGCCACTTTCGGCTGGAGGCGAGGGCGCTCGCCACGCGCAGCAGTTCGGCCTGCACGGCCTCCACGTTGGAGCTGTAGGGAATCGCGAGGTCGATCAGGATGCGGGCCCAGCCCTGGGACATGTTGCCCACGCGCAGGATCTCGCCGTTGCGCACGAACCACAGGGTTCCGTCGATGTCGCGCACCTGCGTGATGCGGATGCCAACGTTTTCGACGATTCCGGAGGCGAAGCCCACGTCCACGATGTCGCCGACGCCGAGTTGGTCCTCCACGACCATGAACAGGCCGTTCAGGATGTCCTTGACGATGTTCTGAGCCCCGAAACCGAGGCCGGCGCCGATCGCCGCCGTGAGC
>JBDTAA010000219.1:0-10143 GCA_039924805.1 Cryobacterium sp. | reverse complement strand
CGCTCTTGAAGATCTTCATCGACTGACCGAGGCTGCGAGCGAGTGCGGGAAGCTTGGGCGCGCCGAACAAGAGCAGGATGACGATCAGGATGATCAGGAAGTGCCATCCGGTCAGGTTTGCGAGCATGCGTTTCTGTCCTCTGGGTATAAGGGGCGTGTGACAGTAGTTTACTCCGCTCGATCATGCGATCCCGACGAAGCTGGCGACGGCGCGCACGGGCGGCCCGATGCAGTTCCACGTGCTCGATCAGCACCTCGTGGTCGAGGAGAATCGCGGGTATGAAGCGCTTCCGCACGTGTTCGTCGGGGTGTAAATCGAGCTCCGCGAACTGTCCGCCGAGGTCGTGGAGGGCGCGGACGGTCTTCATCAGCTTCCGAAAGAGCGTCACGCCGGCCCCGGCCAGCATGCCGAGCAGCGCAAGCACCAGCAGGGTCCAGATGATGAGCCACGACCACCAGGGCATTGCTACGCCTCACCGGTGGCTTCGTAGCGGGCGACCCCAGCCGTAGCCCAATCGGCGACGACCTGCCTCGCCTCGGCCGGTTCGACCACGGTTACCAGCCCCGCCAGGCCCGAAACGAGGCGTTTGAGGCCGTGATAGTGGGCGACGCGCAGGGTCGTGCGGACCCGGTCGCCGCCCACGGACGTCGTGGCGCGATCGGGCGAATAGTCCGCCAGTAGCGTCAGCGCAGACGCCGGAAGCTCGATGACGACGGAGAGGTCCTCCGCCGAGGCCTGGAAGAGAGCGTCGGGCAGCACGAGCTGGGCGTCGTGTGCCTCGATCTGAATCGACGTCACGCCTAGCTCGCTCATCCGATCGAGCCGGAACGTGCGCGGGGCCCTCCGCAGGTGGCACCAGCCACGCAGGTACCAGTCCGTGTCAATGGATTCCAGCCGCAGCGGATCGACGAAACGGTGTTCGTGTTCGCCCCGTGCGTTCAGATAGTCGAATTCGACCTGGACGCCGTCGTGTCCGGCCGCCCGGATCACGGCCATCGCGGAGTCGGAGTCCTGGCTTGCGACGGCGAGCTGTGTGGGCGTGGCGGAGGCGCCGCGGGTCAGCTTGGCCATGAGCGAGGCGACCGCGTCCCGGTCGGCGTTCTCCGGCAGGGAGGAGAGGTACTGCAGCCCGGCAATGAGCGCCGCCGCCTCCCGCGCGGAGAAACGGGGCGAATCGTCGATGGCGACCAGATGGGTGAGCACGATTCGGTCGTTCTCCTCGAACTCGTCCCAATGGATGTCGAAGAGGTCGCCGTCGAGGTACTGGTGGGTCTCGCCGGGGATACCGGAGACCGCGATCAGCCTGACGGCGTCGCGAACCCGTTCCGCGGAAACCTCGAAGTGCAGAGCGGCCTCGGCAACGGTGACGCTGTCGTGGTCCATCAGGTACGGGATGAGCGAGAGGAGAAAGGTGAGCTTGTCCGATGCCCCGAGCGCCGGTGGTCGTGCGATCATGTTGCGCTCCCGAGTGTCGTGCCGATGTGCGCATCCCGCACGCCGACGAGGCGGGCGCGAACGGCCTGGCGGAGGGCGAGCGGTGAGCGCACGAGGACCTCCGGCCCATAGCCCGCCAATTCATCGGCGAGGATGTCGAGGTCCGTGTAGTGCAGGGTCACGGTTGTCCCCGCCCCGGGCCCGTGCGCCTCCCGCTTGCTCAGGCGCACGGCCGCGTCACTTCCCGCCTCAACCTCCAGCTCGGCCACGTTCGCCGCCCAGAGGGCATCGAGTTCGTCCAGGGCCCGCTGGCCCTTGCCCTCGCCGTCCGGAACGAAGGTATCGCCGGGCACGGCCACGACCGGTCCAACGATCCGGGACAGCAGGAAGGTTCGGGTGGCCTGGGCATCCTGGTCGGCGCCGTAGAGGTGCCAGCGCCCCTCATGCAGAACCACCGCGCGGGGTGCGACCCGACGGCGGCGCGGGGAGCCCTCCCCCGGTTTCAGGTAGAGGAAGGCGACGACCTGGCCGCGATCCATCGCCTTGCTCAGCGGTTCGAACGAGGCATCCCTGGCTCTTAGCGACGGGGCGTATCCGAGTACGGGGTCACTTGAATCCACGCCGAGTGAGTTCAATTTGGTCAGCGCCCGGCGCGATTCGGCCGACAACGACCCCTCGCGCCAGACGGTGGCCGCGAGCTTGAGCAGCATGAGCTCGTCCGGGGAGAACGAGACATCTGGCGGCAGGTTGTACAGGCCCTTGGGGATTCGGTAACGCAGCAGATGGTTGTTGCCCGGGTCATCGGCCGGTTCGATCATCTCGAGCGGGATGCCCAGCTCGCGGATGTCGTCCTTGTCTCGTTCAAACTGGCGCTCAAGGTTGGCGTTGTCACCGCCGGACGTGAAGCGCTGGCGGTACCCCTGCACGGTCGCGAGAATATCGGCCTTGGTCAGGCCAATTTCGGTCGCGATGAGCGCCAGTACGAGGCTGAAGAGTCGCTCTTCGACGGTGACGCGGGGGGACTTGTCTGGGGAGGTCGGCACGCTAGCGATTCTAACGGCGTCCCACTGAGACCCACGGGTGCCCCACGCAAAACCGCAGTTGCGGCGCCCAGTCAGGCGCCGAAACTGCGGTTTCGGGGTGGTTCAGGGTGGTCTGCGGCCTAGTTCACGCCGAGGATGTCGACGACGAACACGAGCGTTGATCCGGCCGGGATTGACTCGGAGGCCTTGTCGCCGTAGCCCTGGTCGGGCGGGATGACCGCGATGACCTGCGAGCCGACCGTCTGGCCGATAAGGGCGTCCGCGAATCCGGGAATCACGCCGCCCTGCACCTTGGAGCCGTCGGCCGCAGCGAACTCGGCGGGCTCGCCGCTCTCCCAGCTGGAATCGAACACCTTTTTGGTGTCCCACACGACGCCGGTGTAGTGCACGGTGACGGGGTCGCCTTCCTTGACCTTCTTGCCGGTGCCCTTCTTGAGGACGCTGACCTCCAGCTTGGTCGGTGCCTTAGCGGCGGGAATGGTGATCCCGGGTGCGCCGTTTTTGGCGAGCACGACGGCAGGCACTCCGGCCTTGGCCGGCTGGGCAGCGCCGTCTGCCTTGGTCTTGTACGCCTTGACGACGTCGAGCACGAAGACGAGCGTGTCGTTCTTCTTGACGCCGATCTGCTCGTTGCCGCCCTGGGGCCCGAATGCATCCTCGGGTGCGACGGCGAGGGCCACGCGTGACCCCACCTGCGCGCAGGTGAGGCCCTGCGACAGACCCTTGATGGTCTTGTCGTTGAGGGTGAAGGCGGCCAGCGTCGAGCCGTCGTACTTGCTCTCTTCGATGATCTTGCCCGTGGTGCCGTTGTAGACGCTGAGATCGATCTTGACCTTCTGGCCCTGGACGACGCCGTCGCCCTTGCCTTCGGTAATGTCGGTGCGCTCGGTGGTCTTCGTCTTGAGCGGGGTCGGGAAGTCGACCTTCGGCTTGGCTCCGAACTCGCCGTCGACCTTGATCAGCTTGGAGGCTGCGCCTTCCTTGACGGGGGCGTCACATCCAGCGGCGTTCGATCCCGGGGCGCAGGCGGTCAGCGCCACAATCAATAATCCGGCGGTGGCAATCGTTCCGAATGCTTTGCGCACAAGTCCTCTTCTCGGTACAAGGGTGGCGCCACAGCACGGGGCTGCTACGCGTTGTCTGGGGCTGCTTTGGTGGCTTGGTGGTTGCCCGCTGGTGCAGGGGCAAGTGGCCATAATAACCGGCGTCGAGGTCGCGAGCCTTGGAAAGTGCTGCACCCGTGCCGGCGGCCCGCACCCGCTTGCGCAGAACCTTCTGGCTGACGCTGCGTTCGCCGAGGGCGCCGGGGGTCCAGGCCTCGACATCCGCGTCGGCGAAATCCGTTTTCGACGGGCGACGCTTGAGCTCGGGCAGGATCGTGTCTGGTGCGAGACGCCTGGCCGTGATCAGGAATCCCGTGTGACCGATCATCCTGTGGTCCGGACGCACGGCGAGTCCCTCGACATGCCAGCCCCTGATCATCGTTTCGTTCGAATCCGGGTTCGTGTACAGCCCTGAGCCGCGGATGGCCTCGGCGACCCTGGACAGTTGGGTGACGGTGGCCACGTAACAGAGCAGCACTCCCCCGGGCTTGAGTGCGTCTGAGACGACGTCCAGGCACTCCCAGGGCGCCAGCATGTCGAGCACGACCCGGTCGACGCTCCGGGACGGGAGGGTGTCCGGGAGAGTGTCGGCGAGGTCGCCGAGGGTAATGGACCAATTGTCGGGGTCGGAGCCGAGGAAGGTGGCGATGTTCGCCCGGGCGACATCCGCGAACTCCTCGCGCCGCTCGAACGAGGCGAGCCGGCCGGCCGGCCCGATCGCCCGGAGCAGCCAGAGCGACAGCGCACCGGAGCCGACGCCGGCCTCGACAACGGTCGCGCCCGGAAAGATGTCCGCCTGGGCGAGAATCTGCGCGGCGTCCTTGGGGTAGATGATGGCGGCGCCGCGCGGCATCGACATGACGAAGTCGCTCAGCAACGGTCGGAGCGCGAGGTGTTCAACGCCGACGTTGTTGGTGACGACGGAGCCGTCCGGCAGGCCGACGATCTCGTCGTGCGAAAGAATGCCGCGGTGGGTGTGGAAGACCTCGCCGGGCACCAGGGTGATCGTGTTCATCCTGCCCTTCGGTCCGGTGAGCTGAACCCGGTCCCCTGCCCGAAACGGACCGCTGTTCTGGATGACCTGACTATTCATGCTGTTGCTTCGCCCTCGTGGATGGTGTGCCCGGTGTGGGCCGGGAGATGGATTCGTTCGGCGGCCCTGCGCCGTTCGTTGAACAGTTCGGTGAGGCCGGCGACGCTTTGCCCGGCCAGGGTCGGCCAGAGGGTGTAGAGCACGCTCTCCGGCAGCTCGAGCTGGTGCGGCACGGCGATGACGACCGCGCCGGATGCGACCGCGGCCGCGACTCCGGGTGGGGAGTCCTCAACCGCGACGCAGTGCTCCGGGCTGACGCCGAGCAACGCCGCCGCCGCGAGGTAGGCCTCCGGGTGCGGTTTGCTGTGGGTGACCATGTCGCCGGCGATGATGGTGTCAAAGGCTTCGAAGCCGATGAGGTCCGCGATCTGGCGCGCCATCCGCTCCACCGACATCGTCACCAGCGCCATGGGGATGCCGGCTTCCTTCAGCTCCGCGAGCATGTCGCGGGCGCCGGGCCGCCACGGGACACCGTGCACCCGAAGCTGGTCCTGCACGCGGTTGGTGAGCCACTGCACGATGTCATCCGGTTCCATCTCGACGCCCCGGTCCTGCAGGATGACGGCCGACGCCCACAGCCCGGACCCGATCAGGAGCATGCAGTCGGCGTGCGTCCACGTGCCGCCGAAGGATTCGACCAGCTCCGTCTCTGCGACCATCCAGTACGGCTCAGTGTCCACCAGGGTGCCGTCCATGTCCCAGAGAACGGCTGCCGGAGTGTCGGGAATTTCGGGGATCAGGTTCACGGGGTTCAAGTGTAGAGGGCACTGACTATCCTTGAGTGAGGTTCTCCGAGTGGAGCATCCGTTAACGATCGTGGTCTCACGCAGTGACAGACGGCAATGGGTTCCTCAGTGCGCGACTTCTGGTCGTTGCATTCGAGGGCTGGAATGACGCGGGTGAGGCGGCCACCGGGGCTGTGCGCGCGCTGAAGGATCTGCTCGACGTCGCCGAGATCGCCGAGGTTGACCCTGAGGTCTACTTCGACTACCAGTTCAACCGGCCCACGATCTCAACCAACGAGGACGGCCTGCGGGTGATCGAATGGCCGCGCGCAGTCATGTACGGACCCACGACCCCCGGGACAGGCGGTGTCCCGCTGGCCGAGGACGCCGACCTGAAGGTCAGTGGCGCGAATGCCGGCAACATCTACCTGCTGCTCGGCACGGAACCGTCCCGGAGCTGGAAGAGCTTCGCCTCGGAGGTTCTCGACGCCGCCCTTGCGGCGGATGTCAGCGCCATCGTCTTCCTGGGTGCGATGCTCGCGGATGTCCCCCACACCCGTCCGATCTCGATCTTCGTCTCGAGCGACAATCCGCAGGTGCGGGCCGAGCTCGAGATCGAACGCAGCAACTATGAGGGACCAGTGGGTATCCTGAGCATTCTCTCGGAGGGCGCCGAGAAGCTGGGGATTCCGACGCTGTCGATTTGGGCGTCCGTCCCCCACTACGTACACAACGCGCCGTCGCCCAAGGCGCTGCTCGCACTGATTGACAAGCTCGAGGAGGTCATCGACGTCGTCATTCCCCGCGGTGACCTTGTCGCCGAGGCCGCGGAGTGGGAAAGCGGCATCGACGCCCTCGCGGCGGAGGACGAGGAGATGGCCGCGTACATCGCGCAGCTCGAGCAGGCGCGCGACACGGTTGATTCCCCGGAGGCGAGCGGCGAGGCGATCGCCCAGGAGTTCGAGCGCTACCTGCGCAAGCGCGGCGACGCACGAGACGGCTGGGCCGATGGCCGCCAGGGCCCGGACGGGCCCCGCTCGTGATCCGCCGGGAGAACGCACTCGTGCGCGTTATTCGGCTCGGTTAGCCCACACAACTGCAGGCTCGCCGGGGTCTACAGCGCGATACCGAGCAGCGCGTCGATCGCCAAAGCGAGCAGCGCGGGGTCATCGAGCGGATGCTCGGCTGCCGCGTCCAGGATCGCCAGGGCTCCCGGCGTGTCGAGGTCGTCGGCGAGGGATGCCCGCAGCGCGGCGACAACAGCGGTGGCGCTGTTGCCCGTGTCCCGGCTCGGCTCGGTGAATGCCGCCGTCCAGCGTGCGAGGCGCCGTTCGGCGTCCTGCAGCCCGGAGTCCGTCCACTCCCAGTTCGATCGGTAGTGCTGGGCCAGGAGCGCGAGCCGGATGGCACGGGGGTCGGTGCCGGCGGCACGCAGTTTGGACACGAGTACCAGGTTGCCGAGGGACTTGCTCATTTTCTCGCCCTGATAGGCGACCATGCCGGTGTGGCTGTATACCCCGGCCAGCGGGTGACCGGACAGAGCGGCGGCGTGGCCGGCGCTCATATCGTGGTGTGGGAAGATCAGGTCGGAGCCGCCGCCCTGCACGGTGAAGCCGGTTCCGAGCTCCTTCAGTGCAATCACGGAACACTCGATGTGCCAGCCGGGGCGGCCTGCCCCGACCTTCGATGGCCATGCCGGTTCTCCGGCCCGGGCCGCGCGCCAGAGCAGTGGGTCGAGGGGGTCGCGCTTGCCGGCTCGGTCGGGATCTCCCCCGCGCTCGGCGAACAGGGCATTCATGGTGGCGCGGTCGAGGTTGCTCTCGTCGCCCAGGGCCCACGGAGCATGCCGTTCGGCCCGTGCGATGTCGAAGTAGATGTCCGACCCAATGTCGCCGGCGTGGTTCGGCATGGCGTCGCTGGTGTCAACCCGGTATGCCAGGCCCGCGTCCCAGAGCTGGTCGACCGCGGCGGCGATCTCGTCGATGACCTCCGTGACGGCGACGTAGTCGTTCGGCGGGATGATTCCGAGCGCCTCCATGTCGGTGCGGAAGAGCTGCACCTGCGACTCGCCCAGCTCACGCCAGTCGACGCCGGTCGCCGCGGCCCGTTCGAGCAGCGGATCGTCAATATCGGTGACGTTCTGCGCGTAATGCACCCGGAAGCCGGCGTCCAGCCAGACCCGCTGCAGGGTGTCGAATGCGAGGTAGGTGGCCGCGTGGCCGAGGTGGGTGGCGTCGTAGGGGGTGATCCCGCAGACGTAGAGGCGGGCGATATCCGTGGGCCTGGCCTCGATGAGTGCGTCGGTAGCGGTGTCGTGCAACCGGGGTGCCTCTGAGTGACCCGGGATCGACGGGACGATTGGTCGTTGCCATGCACGCATGCACTCAGCCTAACTAGGCGCTGATGGTGTTCGTGGCCAGCAGCACGAACAGGGCGGAGCCGAGCAGGATGCGGTAAATCACGAACGGCAGGAAGCTGTGCTTGGAGATGTAGTTCATGAAGAAGGCGATCACGGCCAGCGCCACACCAAACGCGACCGCCGTGGCAACGAGGGTCTCGAGCGGGCCGAACAGCTCGGGCGTGCAGTTGCCGGCGGCCTCGACGCAGGGCTTCGCGATCGACTTGTACATCTGGAAGAAGCCACTGCCGAGCACGGCGGGGATGGCCAGCAGGAACGCGTAGCGCGCGGCGGCACTGCGCTCGTAGCCCATGAAGAGGCCGGCCGTGATCGTGCCGCCCGAGCGGGAGACGCCGGGGATGAGCGCGAGTGCCTGGGCGAATCCGTAGACGACGCCGTGCGGGACCGTGATGTCGTTGAGGCGACGCTTCTTCGCACCAACGTAGTCGGCGACCCCGAGCAGGACGCCGAACACGATGAGCATGCTCGCGGTGATCCACAGGTTGCGCAGCGAGGTTTCGATCTGGTCCTGGAAGAACAGGCCGAGAACGATGATCGGGAGTGAGCCGAGGATGATGAGCCACCCCATCCGCGCGTCCGGGTCGCTTCGCGGGACCTTGCCGACAAGCGACTTCGCCCAGCTCCCGATGATGCGCACGATGTCGTGCCAGAAGAAGAGCACGACGGCGGCCTCGGTGCCGATCTGGGTGATCGCGGTGAAGCGTGCTCCCGGGTCGGCGCCGGTCCCCAGGAATTCACCGACGACGCGGATGTGGGCGCTGGAAGACACCGGCAGAAACTCGGTGAGGCCCTGGACCAGGCCCAGGATGATGGCGTTGAGGAAATCCACGTGCTGGTGCTCCGCTTGCTAGTAGGTCGACAGCAGGTCGGTCAGAACCCGCCTGCCAAACACTAATGCGTCCAGCGGCACCCGCTCGTCAACCCCGTGGAACATGGCCGGGAAGTCCAGCTCGGCGGGCAGCTTCAGCGGGGCGAATCCGTAGCCCTTGATGCCCAGCTTGCTCAGGGCCTTGTTGTCGGTGCCACCGGAGAGCAGGTACGGCAGCACGGGGGCGCCCGGATCATGCTTTCCGAGTGTGTCGACGACGGCGTCGACGAGCGGCCCGCTGAACTCGGTTTCGAGGCCGATGTCGCGGTGGATGACGACGATTTCGATGTCGGGGCCGACCAGCTCGGCGATCTCGGCGAGCACCGCATCTTCCTCACCGGGCAAGGATCGTACGTCGATCAGCGCCTCTGCCATGTCGGGGATCACATTGTGCTTGTAGCCGGCCTTGAGCAGGGTTGGGTTGGTTGTTGTGCGCAGGCTGGCCTGGATGAACCCGGACGCGGTTCCCGTGGCGAGGGCGAGTTCGTCGGGGCCGACGCGTTGCGGGTCGACTTCCAGGATGCGGGCGAGCTCGCCGAGCAGCTGCGTGGTCGTGTCGGTGAGGCGGATGGGCCATTCGCGCCGACCGATCTTCGCCACGGCCTCGGCCAGCCGCGTGATCGCGTTGTTGTGGATCAGCCGTGAGCCGTGCGCCGCCTGCCCGCGCGCCACCAGCTTGATCCAGATCAGGGCCTTTTCGCCCGTCTGCAGCAGGTAGGCGCGCTTGCCGCCGAGCGTGATCGAGTACCCGCCGACCTCGCTGATCGCCTCCGTGGCGCCCGCGAAGAGCGCGGGCTGCGTGTCGACGAGGTGGTGCGAGCCGAACACTCCCCCGGCCTCCTCGTCTGCGAAGAAGGCGATGACCAGGTCGCGGGCGGGTTCCCGGCCGGAGCCGAGGATGTCGTGGAGCGACGCCAGCATCATGGCGTCCATGTTTTTCATGTCGACTGCCCCGCGTCCCCACAGGAGCCCGTCCTTGATGACGCCGCCGAACGGATCGACGCTCCAGTTGGCCGGATCGGCCGGAACCACGTCGAGGTGGCCGTGCACGACGAGGGCGCCCTTGCTGCTGTCGCGGCCCTTCACCCTGGCCACGACGCTGGTGCGGCCGGGCGCCGCGTCGAACATCTCGGGTTGCAGGCCGAGGTCACGCAGTTTGGCTTCGACGTACTCGGCGGCATCCGTTTCGCCGTTCGAGCGCCCCTCCCCGTAGTTCGTGGTGTCGAAACGGATGAGATCGCGAGCGATCTCCGCCGTCAGGTCCAGAAGGTTCGGGGCCACGGTGCTATCAACGGAGGGTTCCATGTGCCTCACGCTACCGGCATCGGCTGGGTGCCGGTGCGTCTGGAGGGGGTGGAATCCGTGCTAAGTTATTCCTCGGCAGTCGATGAGAATCATCTGCCGAGACACCCGCCCGGGTGGCGGAAATGGCAGACGCGCTAGCTTGAGGTGCTAGT
>JBDTAA010000218.1:0-6902 GCA_039924805.1 Cryobacterium sp. | reverse complement strand
GTAGCGCCTGGTCGACCTCGTCGAGCACGGGCTCCTGGCCGCGCGCCGTGCTGGTCAAGCGGGCCACCAGCCCCTTCGGGTCGTCCAGGTCGTCGGCGGAGGGCAGGATGTCGGGGTGCGCCCACAGGGCGTCGCGCGCTTCGTTGCCGACGGCATCCGTCACGGCCTGCCACATGGCGGCAGCCTCGCGCAGCCGACGCGGGCGCAGTTCGAGCCCGACAAGCGTCGCGAAGGCGGATTCGGCCGGCCCGCCGGCGGCCCGGCGGCGCTTGACCATCTCGGCGATGGCATCCGATTTTGGCAGTCGAGTCGTCGCCTCGAGCGTCACGACGTCGACCCAGCCCTCGACGAGGGCGAGCATCGTCTCCAGTCGGGCCAGGGCCGCGAGCTGCCCCTCGGTCTTCGGCGGGATCAGTGACCCGTTCACCATCGCGTCGCGCAATTCCTCGGGGTTGGTCGGGTCGAAACCCTCCGCGAGCTCCTGCAAACGATCCGAGTCGATCCGGATTCCGTGGGCGAAGTCGGTGATCGAACTGATCAGGTGCAGCCGAAGCCACCTGGAGTGACGGAACAGCCGGGCGTGGGCGATTTCGCGCACGGCGAGGTAGATCTGCACCTGGTCGGTGGGCACGTCGAGCCCGTCGCCGAACTCGGCGACGTTCTGAGGGAGCAGCGCCGCCTGAGAATCGCTGAGCAGCGGGATGCCGACGTCGCCGCCGGACACGACCTCGCTGGCGAGCTGGCCGACGACCTGGCCGAGCTGCATCGCGAACAGGGTGCCGCCGATGCTGCGCATCACCTGGCTGGCGCTGGCGATCATGCCCTGCAGTTCCTCCGGAGCCTGTTCGGTGAGCACGCGGGTCAGCGAATCGGAGATGCTCGTCGCGACCGGCTCGGCGAGCTGTGACCAGAGCGGCATGGTGGCGGTGACCCACTCCTTGCGGGTCATCAGCTTGGGCTGCGTGGTGAGTTCGGCGACCGAGATCACGTCGTCGAGCCAGAGCGCCGCGATGTGGAACGCCTGCTCGAGCTGGGTGCGCTGCTCCGGCGTTGAGCTGACCTGGCTGATCGCCGCGCGGTCCTGTCCCTGCTTGAGCGCGACATCCCAGCTGATGCCGCCGTCGCTCTGCAGGGCGCCCTGCAGCTGGCTCATCAAGGCGGCCACGCTGGCCGGGTCGCTCGGGAGCCCCGCTGCGCCCGCCAGCTGGCTCGGGTCGATGGAGGACGCGCCAGACAAGATGTCGCGCAGCATGTCCTTGAATTCGTCTTCGGGATTCTGACCCTCATCGGGTCGTGAGTCGTCGGCCACTTCAGGCCCCTCTCAGTTGCTTGCCTCTACGCTATCCGGAGTACCCCCGGCCGCAACTGGGAAATGACCTAGGCTGGTGGGTCCGGTGTCCGCCCGTCGCGAACATCCCCCAATTCACTGAACGAACCCACGGAAGGAGCCAGGTGGCTCTCTTCGGCGACAACCCGATGCCCCCGCTCGGCCGGCGCACGCGCGGCGGCAAGACCGGCTGGACGGTGCTCGGAATCGCCTTCGCGGCGGGGCTCATCCTGGCCATTGCACCAGCCCCGTACGCGATCGAGAAGCCCGGGCCGGTCTACAACACCCTCGGCACCGCTGAGCACGAGGGAAAACAGATTCCCCTCATCACGATCCCGGACAAGACGGTGTACCCGACCGAGGGCAGCCTCGACATGCTCACCGTCTCGCTGGTCGGCAATCCGGAGCAACGGCCCACCTGGCTCGAGGTCGCTACGGCATGGGCGGATCCGAGCTCTGCCGTGATCCCCATCGACAAGGCCTTCCCCGCCAACGTCAGCACCGAGCAGCGCGACGCGGCCAACCAGGCGGCGATGGTCAACTCGCAGCAGGATGCAATCGCCGCGGCTCTGACCCACCTCGGCTATGACTACCCGACCACCATCTCCGTGGTGTCGCTGCCCAAGACATCACCGGCAGCCGGCATCGTCAAGGCGAGCGACCAGGTCACCTCGGTCAACGGCAAGGAGGTCGCCAACATCACCGAGCTGCGGAAGGCCCTGAAGGCCAGCGGCGCAGGCACCCCGGCGACCCTCGGCATCCTCCGTGACGGAGTTGCCCAGGACCTGTCGGTGACGCCCGTGGAGGTCGCCGGGAACGTCGTCGTCGGCATCAACGTGAGGATGGACTACGACTTCCCCTTCTCGGTGCAGATCCAACTCGACCGGGTTGGCGGACCGAGTGCGGGCATGATGTTCTCCCTCGGCATCATCGACAAGCTCACCCCCGGCGCGATCCAGGGCGGCGCGCATGTGGCGGGAACCGGAACGATTGACGAGTCGGGGGAGGTCGGCCCGATCGGCGGAATCCGGCAGAAGCTGTTCGGCGCGAAGAACGCCGGCGCCGACTGGTTCCTGGCCCCGGCCGACAACTGCGACGAGGTCACCGGGCACATCCCCGACGGTCTCACCGTTTTCGCGGTGAAGACGCTCGATGACTCCCTCGCTGCGCTCGAGGCCATTCGAAGCGACGCCGACACGACCGCACTGGCCACCTGCCCGGCGAGCTGATTCTCCAGGGGGCCGCGGCACCGGCGCCGGCTCACAGGGGCCCTCAGCGAACATGGGGAATTCTCCCGGTCGGGGCTGTCTAGGATGGGAGTGACCCCTATCACTTAGAACAAGAGGCCAATCCGTGACGTCATCGCCCGCCGCAAGCGCCCCAGGACGTGGTCGAGCCCCGCTCGCAATCACGGCCGCGATCATCGCCGGGCTGGTGGTGCTTTTCTTCATCTTCGCCGGCCTCTACACGGACGTGCTCTGGTTCGACCAGCTCGGTTTCCTGAGCGTGCTGACCACCCAGTGGATCGCCGGTGCCGCCCTGTTCCTGATCGGGTTCATCGGCATGGCCCTGCCGGTCTGGGTGAGCATCCAGCTCGCCTATCGGTTGCGCCCCGTGTACGCGAAGCTCAACTCCCAGCTCGACCGGTACCAGCAGGTGATCGAGCCGTTGCGTCGCCTGGCAATGTACGGCATCCCCACCCTGCTCGGCCTGTTTGCCGGCGTGGCAGCGTCGACGCGGTGGCAGCCGATCCTGATGTGGCTGAACCGCACAGAGGTCGGTCGTAAAGACCCGCAGTTCAACCTCGACATCTCGTTCTACCTCTTTGACCTGCCCTTCTACCACGCCGTACTCGGCTTCGCGTCGGCGGTCGTGCTCCTTGCCGGGCTCGTCGCCATTGCGACCAGCTACCTGTACGGCTCCATCCGGGTCAGCGGCCGTGCGGCCATCGTCTCGAAGGCGGCGCGCATCCAGATCGCGGTCACCGCCGGCCTCTACCTGCTCATCCAGGCCGTCAGCATCTGGCTCGACCAGTACTCCACGCTGACCGACACCACCGCGCTCATCACCGGCGCCGGGTACACCGACGTCAACGCCACGATCCCCGGCCGGGCGATTCTCGCCGGCATCGCCGCACTGGTGGCGATCTTGTTCCTCGTGACGGCCATCATTGGGCGCTGGCGCCTGCCGATCATCGGCACGGCGCTGCTCATCGTGAGCAGCCTGCTGATCGGATCGCTCTACCCCTGGGTCGTGCAGCGTTTCCAGGTCGACCCGAGCGCCAAGACGCTCGAGGCGCCGTACATCGAGCGCAATATCAACCTCACCAGGGACGCGTATGGCGTGGCGGACGTCAAGGAAGTTCTCTACAACGCCACGACGAACGCCGAACCGGGTGCCCTGCGCGCGGACGCACAGACAACCGCGAACATCCGCATCCTGGACCCAGCACTCGTCAGTGACTCGTTCGCCCAGTTGCAGCAGTTCAAGCAGTACTACAAGTTCCCGGAGAACCTCGACGTCGACCGTTACACGATCGACGGGGAGTCCCAGGACGCCGTTGTCGCCGTTCGTGACCTCAACCTCGACCGCCTCGGCGCCGGCAACACCTGGGTGAACACGAAGACCGTGTACACCCACGGCTATGGCGTCATTGCCGCGTTCGGTAACCGGCGCTCCGTCGACGGCCAGCCGGTGTTCCTCGAGTCGGCCATTCCGACGAAGGGCGTGCTCGGCGACTTCGAACCGCGTGTGTATTTCGGTGAGAGCTCCGCGGAGTACTCCATCGTCGGTGCGCCCGAGGGCTCCAGTCCCGTTGAGCTCGACTACCCGGCGGGCACGGATGGCGCGACGGAGACGTACACGACGTTCACCGGCGATGCCGGGCCGAAGCTGGACAACGCGTTCAACAAGCTCATCTACGCGCTCAAGTTCCAGTCGGAGCAGATCTTCCTGGCCAACTCGGTGAACGAGAAGTCGCAGATCCTCTACGACCGCGACCCGGTCGAACGCGTGCAGAAGCTCGCTCCGTACCTGACCCTCGACTCCGACGCCTACCCCTCCGTCGTTGACGGCCGGGTGAAGTGGATCGTCGACGGGTACACGACCTCCGACGCGTACCCCTACTCCACGCCGGTCGGGCTGAGCAAGGCGATCGCCGACACGGAGACGCCCGAGCAGCCATTCGCCCTCGACAACATCAACTACATCCGCAACTCGGTCAAGGCCGTCGTCGACGCGTACGACGGTTCGGTCACGTTGTACGCCTGGGATGCCGAGGAGCCCATCCTGCAGACCTGGCAGAAGATCTTCCCGTCGACGCTCAAGCCCATGAGCGAGATGAGCGGCGACCTGATGAGCCACGTGCGCTACCCGGCCGACCTGTTCAAGGTGCAGCGAGCCATCCTCGGGCAGTACCACGTCACGGATGCCGGGTCCTTCTACTCGAAGAACGACGCCTGGATCACCCCGGACGACCCCCAGTCCTCGCCCGCGGCTCCGACGCTTCAGCCGCCGTACTACCTGACCATGCAGATGCCCAGCCAGGACGAGCCCTCGTTCTCGCTGTACTCGACGTACATCCCCGACGCGACGGGCGGCACGAGCCGCAGCGTGCTCACCGGCTATCTCGCGGTTGACGCGGATGCCGGTTCGGTCGACGGAAAGCGCGCGCCCGGATACGGAACGATGAGGCTGCTGACCCTCCCGAAGGAGATCACCGTCCCCGGCCCCGGCCAGGTGCAGAACAAGTTCAATGGTGACCCGTCGGTCTCCGCCCAGCTGAACCTGCTCAAGCAGGGCCAGTCCAAGGTGCTCAACGGTAACCTGTTGACCCTGCCGGTCGGTGGGGGCCTGCTCTACGTGCAGCCCGTCTACGTGCAGTCGACCGGTGAAACGAGCTATCCGCTGCTACAGAAGGTCCTGGTGGCCTTCGGCGACCAGATCGCCTTTGAGGACACGCTCGACAAGGCCCTCGACGTGCTCTTCGGCGGCGACTCCGGCGCGACCGCCGGCGACACCTCCGTGCCGCCGTCGACGACACCGGGCACCGGTACCGAGACTCCGCCGACGACGTCGACCGGGGATCCCGCTAAGGACGCCCAGCTCAAGGCGCTGCTCCAGGTGGCCAAGGAGGCGCTCTCCGACAAGACGAAGGCCCTGACCGCCGGGGACTTCGCCGCGTACGGAGCCGCGGACAAGCGACTGAACGACACGATCAGCAAGATGCTGGCCCTCCTGGGCGGGTAGCATCCACGACGGCCTTGCCCCACCGACGTTGCCGGTTGCGGTCGAGTTTGCCCAGCGCACCTGGCAAGCTCGACCCAATCTGGCAAAGTCGGTGGGGCAATTCGCTTTCCCAGGGGCCGTGTGGTTTGACGAGCCTCGGGGCTCTGGTAGATTTGTACTTGTAGCGCGGGGTGGAGCAGTTCGGTAGCTCGCTGGGCTCATAACCCAGAGGTCGTAGGTTCAAATCCTGCCCCCGCAACCACATACCCCCGGAATTCTCATGATTCCGGGGGTTTTCTCTTGTCCGAGTTCGCCTGTCGCACAGCCGCATCGTGGCGGCAGGACTCAATACTCCTGGTTCATCGCGTCGCTGATCCTGGTACCTGTTCAGCATCGGCGCCGGCATCGTCGCGTTCATCGTGTTGCTCGTCGGCGCCCTGCGAGCGGGCGAGCGCAGCGCCGGAGCCTCCGGCCGGTCGTCCCTCCCCAGTGAGCAGACGACTCCTCGCCGAGTCGGTCGGTGCACGCGACTCCACCGGGTCGCGTAGCGTGGGGCTGGTCAGTAGTACGACCGTCCTTTCAGCGTTGTCAGGAGAACTCATGAAGACAAAGCACCATTCCATGAACATCGACGAGCGGCTGGAGACTGTGCGGCGAGGCACAGAGCACTTCGCCGAAGCGCTCGCCGAACTGTACGACACCGACCTCGACGGCGACTCGCTGCTGCCGGGCTGGACCCGCCGCCACGTCGTGGCGCACGTTGGTTACAACGCGCTGGCCATCGCCCGCCTGGTCGACTGGGCGAACACCGGCATCGAGACCCCCATGTACGAGTCTCCGGAGGCGCGCGACAACGAAATCGCCCACGGGGCCGCGCTCAGCGCCAGGGAACTGCGCCGGCTGTTCGAGCACTCGGCCGCCGAACTCGAGCGGGCCTGGCGCGGCCTGCCGGACAAGAATTGGACCAAGCAGGTCAAGACCTCGCGGGGACGCCTGATCCCGGCCACGGAGACGATCTGGATGCGCACGCGCGAGGTCTGGATCCACGCGGTCGACCTCGACGACGGTGCATCATTCGACGACATCCCCGCCGACGTTCTCGAACACCTGCTCACCGACATCACGGACGCCTGGAAGGCCCGCGGCGAGGGCACCGGCCTGCGGCTGGCAGCCACCGACGGGGCACAGCCGGCGTTCGGCGACCCGTCCGCCGATGCGGAGGTCGTATCGGGCTCGCTCGCCGACCTGGCCGCCTGGGCGACGGGGCGAAGCGTTGACGGCGTCACCTCCACCGCGGAGGGTCTGCCGGTCGCACCGGTTTGGCTCTAGCGCCCGGTCCGCCGCTACC
>JBDTAA010000217.1:0-5353 GCA_039924805.1 Cryobacterium sp. | reverse complement strand
ACCGACGAGGAGAAGAAGCTCCGCAACGAGAGCCGCAAGATCCTCGGTCTGCCCGAACTCCTCGTCTCCGGCACCTGCGTTCGCGTGCCGGTCTTCACCGGCCACTCGCTCTCGATCAACGCCGAGTTCGCGAGCACGCTCAGCGTGAAGCGGGCGAGGGAACTGCTCGCCGATGCCCCCGGCGTCGAGCTGACCGATATCCCGAGCCCCCTCGAGGCGGCCGGCCGGGATGCCAGCTTCGTCGGCCGCATCCGCCAAGACCCCGGCGTGCCGAACGGGCGTGGGCTGGCCCTCTTCATCAGCAACGACAACCTGCGCAAGGGCGCGGCCCTGAACGCTGTGCAGATCGCGGAGCTCGTCGCGGCCGACCTCCTCGCCGCAGCGCGCACGACCTCGGGCTCCTAGCCCGAGCGCTCGGCGCCGAGTTTGGGTGTTCCGGTCGAGTTGCCCCGGCACACCAGGGGAAGTCGACCGCAACAGTCAATCTCGGCGATAATCGGCCCAACCATGCACGTCGGCGAGCGTGGCAGCGGTGTGTCGCGGCCCGTCTCCAGTATTGTCGGGTCGTGGGCAGATACTGGGGTTCAGCGGGCGTGAGACGCCTCGCCTTCCTGCTGCTCGCCTCGACCGCGGTCATCCTCATTCTCGGCTCGGTGATCCTGCTCATCGCCGGCCCCGCCTCCCGCTGGCCGGTCGCCCTGTTCGGTGTGGTCTGTGCCGCGGGCCTGGAAATCGGCCGGATCCGGATGGGCACGGTGCCGTATCGCACTCCGGTGATCAACCTGCCGATCGTCGCACTGCCGGCTCTCTCGCCGTTCATCCCGGCGCAGACCGCCATCGGAATCGTCGCCCTCGGCGTGCTGCTGATGATCCTCGCGCGCACCCACCGCCTCCCCGTCGCCCTATACGGGGCCGGGCTCGCCGGTGCCGGTGCAATCCTCACCGTCGCCCTCTACGGCTGGTTGCTCCTCGCCGGCGCCCCGGTGCTCCTCGCCGTCGCCGCGGGCTGCGCCGCGTATGTCGTCTTCGTGGTCAGCGTCGAAATCATGCGACTGAGGTTTGTCACGGCACCCCTCGACCTGGGCGGACGCGGGGTCGTGTCGCCCGTGCGCGTCGCCATGGCCGCGCTCGCAAGCGGTCTCCTTGGCGTGCTCGCCGCGGTCCTCAGCACCACGGGCCTGCCGTACATCGACGGCGGCAGCCGGGCGCTCAACGTGATCGTCGTGCTCCTCGGCCTCACGATGCTCGCCGGGGTGGCAAAAATCGTCATCCGCGGTGTCATCGCTCGCCGCCGGCTGACCGGAATGATCGCCGGCGCCAGCGAACTGAGCGCCGGCGCCAGCGCCAGCAGCAGCAGCAGCACCGGCGTCAGCGACAAGGCCGGGCTCCTCGGCGGTCCCTCGCCCACCGAGTCGGATGACGCCCGCCACGTCTCCGAACTGCTCTGCCGCTCCGTTGCCGATACGATCGGCGTGGAATCCGTGACCGTGCGTGACCAGCCGGCGTCGGCGCCGGGCGAGATCAGTGTCCCCGTCAGCCTGCGCGGCAAGGTGACCGAGCACGTCGTCGCCCGCCGCGACCCGATGAGCGGCGCGTTCACCGCCGACGACCGCAGCGCCCTCCAGGCCCTCGCCCACACGGCCAGCGTGGTCGTGAAATCCCGCCGCAACCTCGGCGGCCTGACCCTGCGGGCGAACACCGACCCGCTCACCGGCCTGCCCAATTACGGGGCATTCCAGGCGGCGCTGGCCAACATCAACGAACACCGCGACTACTCCGAGGCGATCGCCGTGCTGTTCATCGACCTCGACGACTTCAAGCGAATGAACGACCGCTACGGCCACCAGGTCGGCGACGGCATCCTCAGCGAGCTGGGCCGTCGGCTTCGGGTCGCCATCCGCCCGCACGACGTCGTCGCCCGGGTCGGCGGCGACGAGTTCGTGATCATCCTCACCCGGCTGTCGTCCCTGGCCGAGGCGAACGCCGTGGCCGAGCGGGTCATGACCAGCAGCGGCGCGCCGATCACGATCGGCTCGGCCACGGTCGTGCCCGTGGTCAGCATCGGCCTGGCCTATTCGGCGCACCGAGAGACAGACGTCAATGAGCTCGTCAAAGACGCCGACCGCAGCATGCTCGCCATCAAGAAGTCCAACCGTCGAGGCGGCCCGGCCAAGGAGAGCAGCATCAACATCTCCGGGCACCGGTCATCGGAGATGAACGACATCATCGCCCGGGCCATCGACGACGACCTGCTCCAGCTCGCATTCCAGCCCGTCGTCAGCCTCGTCACCGGCCAGATCTGGGCCTTCGAGGCGCTCGTTCGCTACACCCACCCCGAGCTCGGCCCGCTGTCGCCGTCGTCGCTGGTCGAGAAGGCGAAGGGACTCGGGCGACTCGACCTGCTGACCCGCCAGGTCGCCGTCAAGGCCATGGCCGCCGCCGCCGAGTTCCGGCTGCTCGAACCACGCATCACCTGCATGACCATCAACGTCGAGGCCGGCCAGATCCTGCCGGAGCGGATGGGCGACTTCGTCGAGGGGCTCGCTTTTCGGTACCCGGCCATCTCGATCTGCCTGGAACTCAACGAGCGCTCGATGGCCCGGGTGACCCCCGCCATCCGGGCGCAGGCCGACCGCCTTCGCGACCTCGGACTGATGATCGCGCTCGACGACTACGGTTCTCAGGACTCCTCGGTCGATGCCCTCGTGCGCATGCCGATGGACATCCTCAAGATCGACCGCAGCCTCGTCGACGACCTCGATGACGTGCGCCAGCGCGAGGTGCTCACCGCGCTTCAGGGCTTCGGCGACAGCCTCGAATACTCGATGATCGTCGAGGGCGTCGAAAACGAGCGGATGGCGGACCACCTGGGCGCGCTCGGCATCCGCAGCGCGCAGGGATTCCACTACGGCGTCCCGCAGAGTTTCGAGAACACCATCGCCCGGCTGGAAGAGTTCGGCGCCAGGGCCGTGCTGCCGCCCGGGGCGCGCCAATACGTGGACCCCCCAGCCAGGGTGAAGCCCGCAGCTCCGGCGGATTCGCCCGAGCTGCCTCCCGGCGACCCCATCCTGCTGCCCTAGTCACCACCGCGCTGTCGGTAGCATGGAGCACATGACCAGCGCGGCGGTTCCCCCGGAGGTCGAGCAGTACTTCCTCGATCTCGACCCCGACCGGCGAGCCGTGCTCTACCCGGTCATCGAAGCGGTCCATGACGCGATGCCGGACGGCTACCACCTCGGCATGTACT
Source organism: Cryobacterium sp. (assembly GCA_039924805.1). Lineage (GTDB taxonomy): Bacteria > Actinomycetota > Actinomycetes > Actinomycetales > Microbacteriaceae > Cryobacterium. The sequence continues at coordinate 2,106 of JBDTAA010000217.1, read as the reverse complement.
TCGGTATGCCGGGCTGGGTGATCCCGCTGGAGACCTACCCCAACACCTACAACGGCCAGCCGTTGGCCTACATCAGCCTGGGCGCGCAGAAGAACTACAACTCGCTCTACCTGATGGCCCTCTACAGCGACCCGGCGGCGGATGCTGCCTTCCGCGCCGAGTGGGCGCAGACCGGCCGCAAGCTCAACATGGGCAAGGTCTGCCTGCGCTTCAAGACGCTCGGCGATCTCGACCTCGACCTCATCCGGCGCACGGTGGCGAGCGTACCCGTTGCCCGCTTCCTCGCCACCTACGAGCGGACGAAGCCGGGCGCGTAGCCGGTGCGGCACGCACCGTTGCGCGGAGCATCCGTTCACCGCCGATAGAGTGGAACCGTGAATGCACAGGCCCCCATCGACGTCGTTCTCATTGGTGGCGGCATCATGAGTGCCACGCTCGGCACCCTGATCAAGCAGGTGCAGCCCGACTGGAACATCCAGGTTTACGAGCGACTCGGTGAGGTCGCCGAGGAAAGCTCGAACCCGTGGAACAACGCCGGCACCGGGCACGCGGCCCTCTGCGAGCTGAACTACATGCCGGAGGCGCCCGACGGAACCGTCCCCGCCGACAAGGCCGTGGCCATCAACGAGCAGTTCCAGGTCACCCGTCAGCTGTGGGCGCACCTGGTGAAGACGGGCGTGCTGCCCGAGCCAGAGAGGTTCATCAACTCGACCCCGCACATGACCTTCGTGCACGGCAAGAACAACGTCGCCTACCTCCGCAAGCGGTTCGCTGCGCTGCAGGGCCAGCCACTGTTCGCCGGCATGGAGTACAGCGAGGACCACGAAACCATCGGCCGGTGGACCCCGCTCCTCACCAAGAAGCGCCCAGCGGGCCAGAAGATCGCCGCGACCCGGATCGAGTCCGGCACCGACGTCGACTTCGGCGCCCTGACCGGCTTCATGCTCAAGAGCCTGGCCGCCCAGGGCGTCGGCATCCACCTGAACCGCCAGGTGACGAAGCTGAAGAAGCTGCCGGATGGCACCTGGCGCCTCAACCTGCTGCGTCTTGTCGGCCGCAACCAGAGCGTCGTCAACGCCCGGTTCGTCTTCGTCGGCGCCGGCGGCGGCGCCCTCGCGCTGCTGCAGAACAGCGGCATCCCCGAGATCAAGGGTTTCGGCGGCTTCCCGATCAGCGGGCAGTTCCTGCGCACCACCAACCCGAAGGTCGTCGCCCAGCACAAGGCGAAGGTCTACGGCAGGGCCGCCGTCGGCGCTCCGCCCATGTCGGTGCCGCACCTCGACACCCGCGTGGTCGACGGGGAGTCATCGCTGATGTTCGGCCCGTTCGCGGGCTTCACCCCCAAGTTCCTCAAGTCGAGCAGCTGGCTTGACCTGCCGTTCTCCATCCGCCTGCACAACCTGGTGCCGATGCTTGCCGTGGGCCTGCACAACTTCGGCCTGGTCAGCTACCTCGTCGGCGAGGTGGTCGCGTCGCGCCAAAAGAAGCTCGCCGCACTGCAGGAGTTCATGCCAACGGCGAAGATGGACGACTGGGAACTCATCACGGCCGGCCAGCGCGTGCAGGTCATGAAGAAGGATGACGACAAGGGTGGCGTGCTCCAATTCGGCACCGAGGTCATCACCTCGGCCGATGGCACCATCGCGGGTCTCCTCGGCGCCTCGCCGGGCGCATCCACGGCCGTGCCGATCATGGTGGACCTGCTGGGGCGTTGCTTCCCCGACCAGATCGCCGGTTGGGAGCCCAAACTGCGCGAGATGATCCCGAGCTACGGCACCAGGCTCTCCGACGACCCGGCGGCCGCCGCGGCCTCACTCGCCGAGACCGCCGCCGCCCTGCACCTCAAGGCCTAGCGAAACCTCACCGCCTGGCGAAACCTCACCGCCTGGCGAAACCGACGGACATTCTGGTCTGATAGCCCCGTTTCGGCGCCAAAACCAGCTTTTCTCGCCACATGTCCGTCGTTTTCGCGGGCGGCGAGGTGGGCATCGGACGAGCGGATGCGTACCGCTAGACGCGAGCCGGCTCCCGCGCGGGACTCACGCGGGCCATGACTGCCTTCGTGCTCGATTCCGGCCGCAGGTCCAGGCGGCGGAGCACCTGGGC
>JBDTAA010000216.1:0-18238 GCA_039924805.1 Cryobacterium sp. | reverse complement strand
GTTGTGGGCCGCGGCCCGGTCGTTTCCGACCACTGTAGTCGTCGTGGCCTAGGACATGCGGCTGGTGAAATCGCGCAGCCACGGGCGCAGCTCCGCGCCGAGATCGTCACGATCAACGGCCAGCTGGATGATGGCCTTGATGTAGTCGAGCCGGTCGCCGGTGTCGTAACGACGGCCCCGGAAGATCACGCCGAAGACTCCCCCGGACTCGTCAGGGTTGACGGCCATTTCCTGCAGAGCGTCGGTGAGCTGGATCTCATTGCCCTTGCCCGGCTTCGTGTGCTCGAGCACGTCGAAGACCTCGGGGCGCAGCACGTAGCGCCCGATGATGGCGAGGTTTGACGGCGCATCGGCGGCGCTGGGCTTCTCGACGAGCCCGGTGACGCGCACCACGTCGGGGTCGTCCGTCGCTTCGATCGCGGCGGCGCCGTACATGTGGATCTGAGAGGGGTCGACCTCCATCAGGGCGACAATGCTCGCGTTGCGCCTGACCTGCTCGTCCAGCATCCGGGACAGGAGCGGGTCACGCGCGTCGATGATGTCGTCGCCGAGGAGCACGGCGAACGGCTCGCGGCCCACGTGCATCCTGGCGCGGAGAATCGCGTGGCCGAGCCCGAGCGGGTCACCCTGGCGCACGTAGTGCATGTCGGCGAGGTCGGTGGACTCGTTGACCTTGGCAAGCTTGGTCAGATCGCCCTTGCGTTCGAGCAGATCTTCGAGCTCGGTCATCCGATCGAAGTGATTCTCCAGCGCGTTCTTGTTGCGGCCGGTGATCATGAGCACGTCGTGCAGCCCGGCGACGACGGCCTCCTCGACGACGTACTGGATGGCCGGTTTGTCGACGACCGGCAGCATCTCCTTCGGCATCGCCTTGGTTGCTGGCAGGAAGCGAGTTCCGAGCCCTGCGGCGGGAATGACGGCCTTGGTAATCGGGGTGCCCATGGCCCTAAGGTTATCGGCATCTAGGATTGCTTCATGGACTCCGACACTCCCCACCGAAAGAGGGCGCTCCGCGCCGAATTGCGGGAGCGCCGTCAGAACATGACGTCGGTGGAGCGTGACGCCGCTACCGCCGGCATGACGGAGAACCTCCAGAGCCTCGTGATCGACCTGTCCGCCCGGTCCATTTCCTGCTACCTCTCCTCGCGCACCGAGCCCGATACGCGCCCGTTCCTGAACTGGGCGGAGGCCGACGGCATCCGCGTGCTGTTCCCCGTCTCGCGCGAAGACGGTCTGCTCGACTGGACCGTTGGCGAGGAGCAGGGCGAAATCCTGGGCATCGAGGGCGTGCCGGAGGCCGCCGGGACCCTGCTCGGTCCGATCGCCATCAATGACGTTGACCTGATCATCGTTCCGGCAGCGGCCGTCGACAGCACAGGCCTGCGGATGGGCTGGGGTCGAGGCTATTACGACAAGACCCTCGGATCCATGGAAAAATGTCCCCCGGTGTATGCCGTCGTGTTCGACAACGAGTTTGTCGACGAGGTGCCCCGCGAGGTGCACGACCAGCCGGTCAACGGCCTGGTCACCCCGACGAGAATCATCTCGTTCTAAATTCCCTGGCCAGCATTCGCTCGCCGTTCCACAGCTGGAGATTCACGTGCCCACCTATTCTTACCGTTGCACCGACTGCGACACCGCCTTCGACATCCAACAGTCCTTCAGTGACAGCTCGTTGACCGTGTGCCCCACCTGCGAGGGCAAGCTCCGCAAGGTCTTCACCTCGATCGGTGTCAGCTTCACCGGCTCCGGCTTCTACCGGAATGACGCCAGGGCGGAGGCCAAGGCGTCCAACACCGGGTCCGGCGGCAAGAAGTCGGGCGAGAAGCCGGGTGAGAAGTCTGGCGAGAAGGCGGCCAAGCCCTCCGAGAAGCCGGCCAAGGCCGACAAGGGCCCCGCTGCGCCGGCCGCCAAGGACAGCAAGCCTTCGGCGAGTGCGTCACCGGCGAAATCAACCGTGGGCTCCGCCGCCGCGGCAAGGTCTTAGGGAGAATCAGTCATGCTCAAGGGTTTCAGGGACTTCATCATGCGCGGCAACGTCATCGACCTCGCGGTCGCCTTCGTTGTCGGTGTGGCGTTCACGGCCGTGGTTCAGGCGATCGTCACGGGGATCTTCAACCCGCTGGTCGCGACCCTCTTCAACGCCGAAAGCCTGTCCGGGTTGGTTTTGCCCCTGGCCGGCGGCGCGAAGCTGTCATACGGGACCGTGCTCGCGGCACTCATCACGTTCGTGCTGACCGCGGCCGTGGTCTACTTCGTCTTCGTGATGCCGATCAACAGGATGAAGGCAGCGCAGGAGCGCCGCCGCAGTGCGGGCATCCCCGCCGCCGCTGAGCCCGTGGCGGAGACCGAACTCGCGCTTCTCACGGAGATCCGTGACCTGCTGGCCGCCCGCACGGGCGAGAACGCCCAAGACGCCCCCTAGCCGGCTAGGCCGCCGGCCGCTCCCGCGCGGCTCTACCAGTGCGGCGGGCGGTCGCGCCTGAGCCGGTCGTCGTTCTCGCCGCGAGAGCCCGGACCGGGCGGTGCGACCCCGCCATCCTCGCGCTCGATCGGCGCATCCGGGCTCGGGTCCGTGTTGGGCGCCGGCAACAGCTTCGCGCGCCGCGCGCCGCGCTGCCGCACGATCGGCTGCCGAGGCGCGCCGCTGTTGTCGCCGGCGCCGCTGTTGTCGCCGGCGCTCCTGTCGCCCGCGCTCCTGTCCTCGGCGCTCCTCCGGTCCTCAGCGCTCATGGAAACAGGTTACCTTCCGGCGGTGCCGCTCGGATCAACGTGCACGCGTCAACGGGCCCGCGTCAACGGGCCCGCGCGGGCCCCACGGGCGGGGCTCAGGCGCGGGGCGGAATCTGGATGGGAGCGGTCGCCGTGTCCGCGGCCGGGTCGTGGCGCTTGACGCCGGCGAGCGCGGCGATGCGGGCGGCGACGGCCTCCGGGTTGCTGAAGAGCTCGAAACTGTGCACGCGCAGGTAGTGCCAGCCCAGGCGGCGGAGTACCTCGGGCCGGAGCCTGAGCGACTCGCGCAGACTCGCCCGGTCGACGACACCGTCGGTTTCGACCACAACCGCGCGCCCGGCGTGCGAGGCTGCGAGCGCGAGCTTTCCGCGGTGGCCGAGTGAGACGGTCAGCCCGAGCCTCGAGAGGCGGCCGGCCAGGTCGATCAGCATGGACTCGTTCGGGTCGGGCACCGCGATCTCGGTCCGACGCGCCTCGGTCTCGCTGAGCACCTGGGAGAGCGCCAGGATGCCGTGGCGCTGGCGGTCGGCGTCGATGTCTTCCGGCCGGAAGCAGGACACGATGTCCATCGCGCGCCTGGCGCGGGTCATGCCGATGGCCAGCAGTCGTTCCCCGCCGGGTTCGCCGAGGGATCCGAAGTTCGAGAGCAGCCTGCCGTGCGGGGTGCGCCCGTAGCCGATGGAGAAGATGACCCGGTCGCGGCTCTGCGCGACGGCCTGCTCGAGGGTGAGGACGGTGAACGGCTCGGCGCGATCCTTGAGGATGAACTCGGAGAGGTCGGTGCGCTTGGAGAAGGCGGCGAGCACGGCCTGGTGCACGCGCACGGCATGGCGGGCACTGGCGGTGATGACCATGAGTGATTCGCGCGGGCGTTTGACGGCGTGGTCCATGACCAGCTCGACGACCTTGGCGACCTCGGCGTCGACGCTTTCGATGGCGCCGCTCTCCGCATCCGGCATGCCGTGTCCGCCGGCAACGTAGCTCAGGCTGAGGCTGCCGTGCCCGAGGAAGCTCCCGGCCCAGGGCAGCGAGTCGATCCGGCCGCCGTAGAAGCGGTGGTTGACGATCTCGGCGAGGTCTTCTCCGCCGGCCCGGTAGCTGCGGGTGAGGGTGAGGGTCGGCAGCAGCTCGCCGAGCCGCGCGAGCGCGGAGTCTGCGTGCAGGGCGTCGACGTTGCTGCTGTGCTCGGTGGAGGACTCGCCGTCGCCGCCGATACGGGTTTCGAATGGTGATGGCGTCTGGGTGACGGGGTCGCCGAAGGCCACGACCTGCTTGCCGCGCCTGATCGCTCCGACGTTTTCGGCGAAGGTCGTCGCACCGGCGTCGACGAGCAGCACGGCGTCGAAGCTGAGCCGGTCGGTGATGCCCGCGACCTCGTAGGGTGACGCCAGCCATACGGGCGAGAGCACGCGGCCGAGGTGCGGAGCAGCGTCGTGCAGCCTCGCGGGCGTGACGGGCCCCGAGCGCAGCAGTCGGCGCAGGTGATCGGCCTCGTCGGGCCAGTCGACGACGCCGATCTTCCAGGTCTCGGCCAGCAGCCAGGCCAGCAGCGGGCCGGTCGCGGAGGCGTGCGCCTCGTCGACGAGCTTGAAGTCGGCCTCGAGCCGGTCGAGCACCTGGGTGTTCGCGTTCAGGAGCGCCTTGTCGGCGCTCAGCATCGACTCGAGCACGGACTGCCACCAGGCGAGTTCGAGCTCGGCCGCGACATCCTGCTCCGACACGTGACGCTGGGCCAGGTCGGTCATCAGCGGGTCGAGGTTGTGCTCGCGCAGGGTGGACAGGAGCGCGGTGCGCTCGTGCAGGTTGGCGAGCACCTCGCTCTCCGCGGCCAGTCCCGCGACGGTGTAGATGAGCGACTTGATCGGGCGGTTGACCAGCACGCGGGTGGTTCCCGCGTTTCCCAGCGGCACGTCGAGCAGGCTGAGGTCTTCGGCGACACGCTGGTACGCGACGTGGACGTCGTTGATGCCGACGGGCACCTGGGGGGTGGAGCCGGCGACAACGTACCGCTGCCACAGCGTGCGCTGCTGCTGGATACGGCGAAGGCTCTCGTTCATATCGCTGACGTGCACACCGGGACGCAGGTATTCGTCTGCGAGCTTGCGCAGCCGGCGGCGGCTGCTGGAGGGCATCTCGGGCGAGTCACGGCGCGCGGATGTGGCGGCGATCAATTCGGTCAGGGGCCGGTCGTAGACGGCCGGCTGGAACCGGTCGAGCGTCTCGCGGATGTCGAGCAGCAGTCGCAGGTAGATGCCCAGTTCCGCGATGGTCTCGACCGGACGCAGCTTCGTCTGGCCGATCAGGCCGGACGCGCGCTCGAGCAGGCGCGGCAGATCGATCTGGTTGACCCGTTTGGCCAGCTGGTGCGCCGCCGACGCCTCGTCGGTCGAGGTGAAGGATGCCCCGTACCAGGGCGAATCACCCGGTCCGTAGCGGAACTCACCGAGCGCGGCGGCCTTGATCAGGGTCGCGGCGGCGGCTGGGCGGTTGTGTGCGAGGCGTTCGAGGGCGTGCCTATCCAGCCGGGCCGTCGTCGAGGGTGGGGAGGGAAGCTGGGCGAGACGGGCGAGTTCGCCGAGCGCGTCGAGCACCGAAACGCCGAGGGCGGAATCGCGCCGGGACAGGGCGGACCGGTAGTCGAGCAGCACACGGCGCAAACGCACGAGCGCGTCGTCCACGTCGCCCACGCGCGGCTGGGTCGCTTTCTCGTTGCGGGTGATCGACGCCACGAGGTCGCGGCGCAGGTTCCGCGGGGTGACGGCGACGCCCGGCAGCCCGACCTGCACGAGGCGGTGGGCGATGCCGTCGAGGCTGGAGCGGCGGGCGCTGACCACCAGCACGCGCTTGTGCTGCGAGATCAACGCGCCGATGGCGTTCACGATCGTCTGCGTTCCGCCCGTTCCCGGCAGCGTCTTGACGACGAGCGAGTTGCCGGCGGCGATCTGCGCGACGACGTTCTCCTGCTCGGGGTCGGCGTCGAGCAGCAGGATGTCGGTGGCCGGAGGGCGCACGTCCTGCCCGATCGGGACAACCGGGTTGTAGGCGCTTTCGATGGCGCGGCGCGCGGACGGGTTGCCGGCAACCGCGTCGAGCAGGGGGTGGTCCAGTCGGGTGATGTCGGCCGCGAGCGCGCGCCCGACGTCAGCGAACGACGAGACGACGAGGCGCGGAACGACGCTGAACCAGGGCAGGTGGGAGGTCAGGCCGCGGAGCCGGTCGATCACCGGCTGCGGCTTGAAGGCGCCGTTGGTGACGGCGAGCGCCACGAAGGCGTCGGCGTCGAGGGTGATCTGGAACTGGTCGTGCAGGGCCCGCGCGAGCTCCGGGTTGAGGAAGGGCTGGCCCTTGAGCTTGAGTTCGAAGTCCCGCCCGTAGCGTCGGATGGCGAGGGGGCGAAGCAGCACGGGGGCGCTGAACTCGGTGTCGCCGTTCTTCCACTGGGCGAGTCCGATTGCGAGGTTGACCGATTCGATCCCGCGCATGGAGCGCAGCTCGATGCCCTTCTGCGTGATCTCATTCGCGGCCAGGCGTGCGTTGCGCAGCGCCAGCTCGTCGCGGATCAGGTTGGAGAGCAGGGTGGTCTTGCCGGTGATGAACTGCGGCAGCCCGCCGGGATGCGTGGCGCTCAGCTCGATCCGGGTGCGCGGGGTGTCGTTGAAGAACAGCAACGGGGAACGCCCGCCAACCACGGCCAGTTCGTCCCGCCAGCGCTGCCAGGTCGGTTCGGCGATGTTGCCCGGCAGGACGGACGGATCGCCGAGGCTCAGGGCATGCGGAGACGCCCCGTTTTGTGCGTCGGGGCCGGGCGCATCCGTGTAATCCGACGGGATGCCGTCATCATCGTCATTTTTATCGAGGCGCCGCACAGGAATACCCTAATTCGGTCTTGCCCTTTTCGCGGGCAGGCGCCCCGGGTTTCGCGGGTTTCCGGGCGATCAGAGCCAGTTGCGCTTCTTGAAGATGACGTACAGGCCGAGGCTCAGTGAGACCATGAGGGCGAGGGCGAAGGGGTAGCCCCCGTCCCAGAGCAGTTCGGGCATGGTCCGGAAGTTCATCCCGTAGACCGTGCCGACGATGGTGGGGGCGAACAGGATTGCCGCCCAGCCGGAGATCTTCTTGACCTCTTCGCTCTGCGCCAGGCTCGTTTCGGTGAGGCGCCTGGTCTCGTCGTTCTGGCGCTGGCTGACGAGGGTGCTGTGCACCGTCAGCGCGTTCGCGAGAAGCTGGCGGAAGGAGTCCCCGCGCTCCACGACGCGGAGCGTGTGGTCGAGCACGTCGCGCAGGTGGCGGCGCAGCTCAAGGTCGATCGCGTACTTCTCGAACCCGTGCTGCAGGGATTCGATCATCCCCATCAGCGGCTGCGTCGCCCGCTGGAATTCGATCACCTCCCGGGAGAGGGCGTAGATGCGCCGGGACACGTCGGGGTCGCCGTCGAAGAGCTGGTCCTCGATCTCGTCGATGTCGTTTTCGAGGCCGGCGACGACGGGCGCGTATTCGTCGACGATCTGGTCGAGGATGGCGTAGAGCACGGCCTCCGGCCCGAAGGCGAGGAGTGCCGGTGTCTCCTCCAGACGGTGGCGCACGAGCGCGAGGTTGGGCGACTCGGCGTGACGGATGGTGACGACGAAGTCGGGCCCGACGAACAGGTGCACCTCGCCGAATTCGACCCGCTCGTCGGCGTCGAGGTAGCGCCCTGGCCGCAGGACCAGGAACAGGATGTCGTCGAACCGCTCGAGCTTGGAGCGCTGGTGGCCCTTGAGCGCGTCCTCAACCGGGAGGTGGTGCAGGCTGAATTCCGCCGCGACGGAGCGCACTTCCGCTTCGGTGGGGCGGTACAGGCCGATCCAGGCGAAACCGTTGTGCGCCTTCATGACCTCGTAGGTCTCGTCGAGCGTCGACGGCGTTGCCACCCGCCGGCCGTCCACGTAGATCGCATTGTCGACCAGCGCCATGGCTTCTCCTTGTTTGCCCCAGTCTCGCACCGCGGCAGCCCGTAGCCGGTCAGGGCTCATCGCATTAGCATGCCGAGTGCGCACCGCGTAGCGCGTATGCGGTGAGGAGACGAGGAGGAGTCCACCATGCACAACGACAACGAAGGCAGCACCTCACACGATTCCATGCACGAGGTCGCGGGCATCCAGAGGTACGCCGCGCAGATCGGCCAGGCTGCCGATGCCCTGTCGAAAGGGGATGATCTCACTACGAGGCTCATCGACGCCGTGCACAGCGGAAGCAGCACCGCGGTGGAGAAGATCTTCGGCGAGGTCGGTGTTGACGCCCGGGTCACCCTCACAACCGTTGACGGCCCAGAGCCCGGCCCGGCGTCCGGCACCGTCCGGCCTGAGCCCATGCAGCAAACCACAGCCGCCGCCCGTCCTCAGGGTCCCAAGACTCGTACGGTGACGGTGACCATCGGCATCGGCCCCATCTCGATTTCGGTCACGGTCACGAAAAAATCGAAGTAGCGCGCCGGGGTTGCCTGGCCATGAACACGAGCCCCTGGAGGGATTCGAACCCCCAAAAACAGCTCTTCTACGCAGAAGGGTGGCGCCGACGCGAGGAGTCTGCCATGGCCGATGAGGACGTTCCAACCGAATACACGCCCGCCACCTTTCACGAGCAATCGGGAGTCTCGGATTGGCGGGTGACGTCGTGGGGTCCGCAAGCGGTCTACACCGCCTCGTCGCTGCAGGAGGCGTCACGGCTGGTGTCGGAGGCGGCGGCCGGACTCGGGCTCGTGGCCGCGCCAGAGCTCATCCAGACCGTCGACATCATGGTGGTGCAGTCCGGAGTCGACACCCGGCCGTTCTGGACGGCGGCACTCGGTTACGACGTGCTGGGCGACACCGATGCGGTGGACCCGCTCCGGCGAGGTCCATCGCTCTCGTTCACGGAGATCGACCGGAGCGGACGCGGTCGCACGCACATCGACGTCTCGGTTCCCACCGATCGCGCCCGCGAGCGGGTCGACGCCGCACTCTCGGCCGGCGGGCGGCTGGTCGACGACACTCGGGCGCCCATGTGGTGGACGATCGCCTCACCCGGCAACCACGGCATCGACATCGCCGCGTGGACCGACACGTGGGGCGGGTGAGGTGGGCGTGACGACTCCGCACGTGATCAAGCCGCTCACTCCCGAGACCTTCCCGGCGTGGCTGGCACTCGCGCAGAAGCACAACGGGGTCTGGGGCGGGTGCTACTGCTCGTATTTCCACGACGACACCGAGCACACCGTCAAGAGCGAGTACGACCGGCCGACGTTCAAGCAGCGGCTCGTGGCGGAGGGCGTCGCGCACGCCGCGCTCGTCTTCGACGGCGACGACGCGATCGCGTGGTGCGAATACGGCAGTCCGGTCGAACTGCCGGGCATCTACCACCGCAAGGAGTACGACGCGGGCGAGACCAGGCCAGCACCGTGGCGCATCACCTGCTTCTTCGTCGACCGCGACCACCGACGTTCGGGAGTGGCACGGGAGGCGCTGGATGGCGCGCTCGAGCTGATCTCGCAGGCCGGCGGGGGCGAGGTGGTCTCGTTCCCCAACGAGCTCGCCGCAGACAAGAGGACGTCGTCCTCGTTCCTCCACAACGGCACGAGGGCCATGTTCGAGAAGGCGGGATTCACGTTCGAGCGTCACATCGGCAAGAGCAAGACCGTGATGCGCAAGACGGTCCCGCCCGCCCTCGGCTGACGCCGGGTTTGCATGGGTGCCGACCTGTTCGACGATGGCCTGGATGCAGTTGCAGTGGCGCTCACTGACGCGAGACGGCCGTCAATCGCGGTCAAAATGCAGTCAAGAACTTTTGAGCAGGATATGTAGAGCCTTAACTTCCGCCTATATACGGGGACGTTTCGGTCTGGACAAGTGTGCCCCTGGAGGGATTCGAACCCCCAACCGTTTCCTTAGGACGGAACTGCTCTTCCGTTGAGCTACAGAGGCTGACCGGTCAAGTTTAGCGGTGCGCGCCGCGCGCCGCTGGCCGCGCTACGCGGGCGGGTACAGGAACTTCGGTACCTCGCTGATGGGAACGGTGCGTGTGTGGTACGCGCTGCTGCCCATCCAGTTGTACTCCTCGAGCACGACCGAGTCGCCGGAGATCGACTGCACGTACGCGACGTGGTTGTAGTTGAACCAGGCGACGGCACCGACGACGGGTGTGCTGCTGGTCGCCCAACCGTGGCTCGACCAGGCGTTGGCCCATTGCGAGGCGTCTCCTCCATTGGGGGTGAGATTGCTCCAGGTCCAGCGCCAGTTGCCACCGGTCGCGCCGGCGTCGCGGTTGAGGCGCCAGGCAACGAAGTCGACGCACTGCCCGTAGACGTAGCCGAGTTCGGACAGCCCGCTCGTCCTGCCCGCCCAGGGGTAGTCATCACCGTCGGCACGGATGCCGTAGACGGCGTACGCGGCAGCGGCGGAGGCGGCGGCAACCCGGGCGTCGGCCGCGGCCTTCTTCGCCGCATCGGCGCGTGCGCGTTCGGCGATCTGCGCCGGCGTCGTAGCACTGAAGCCGTCACGGGCGACCTCGATACTCACGGCAGTCGCATCGAAGGTGACGGCCTGCGCCTCGGCCGCCGCTCGCTCGCGGGCGGAGGAAGCGCCGTTCACGCCCTCACCAGGGACGAAGGCGTAGGCGGGGAGCGCCGCCGTGAGGAACAATCCAGGAATCGCCAACAGGGTGAAAGCCATCGTCAGCGGGCTGTTGCGCTTCGAACGGTGCGGCCGCGCCGCGACGGGCTTCGCGGCCGGTCGAACGGCCGCCTTGGCGATCGCTTTCGGCGCAACGGTCGCCAGCGCAGCAAGCCCGACGACGGGCTGCGTGGCGGCAACGACGGCGGTCAGCTCGGCCGGGGCCCCTGCCGGGGCCTGGGCCTGTTCCGGGGCTTCTCCAGCTTCCCTCTGCGCGCGCAGTTCGCGGCGCGTGAGAGGCACGCTGGAGTTCTCGGGAGAACCGGGCTGGCCGTGCTGGGGCAAAAGAGGGTCCTCTGGAGTGCACAATCGGGGCGGCGGGCCCCACAACACTATGGGAAACAGGCCCGAATGTCACCTCGAGCGTTACATGACCGTTACTTTGCCCCGGTTTCCTCAGGCCGCGGGAGCGAGATATTCGTCCCATTGGGGCAGCGGACGTTCCACTCCCCTGACCACCCAGGTGGTGCCCTGCGGCATCCGAGGATCGAACAGCATGCGCCAGTTCATCTCGAGCGGTGTGTGGTCGCCCTTGGCGTTGTTGCAGCGCAAACAGCAGGCCACGAGGTTGTCCCAGGTGTCTCTTCCACCGCGGGATCTCGGCAGCACGTGGTCGATCGTCGCCGCGGACATGCCGCAGTAACAGCAGCGGTGATCGTCTCGGCGAAGAACGCCGCGACGACTGACCGGAACGGCCCTGGACCGGGGGATGCGCACGTATCGGGTAAGCAGGATAACGCTCGGGCGCTCCCAGAAGCCGGATGCCGCCCAGACGGGGTGCTCCTGATCGCTCTCCACGATCGTGGCCTTCTGGTTCATGACCAGCACCAGTGCCCGCTTGAAGGACACGACGGCGAGGGGCTCGTACCCCGCGTTGAGGACCAGTGTGCGCATGCGCTCCCTTTCGAAGGAGGCTGGACGGCTTCCAGCCATTCGAACTACTGCCTGACGGTCAGCGAGAAGGGAGGGAGCAGGTAAACAAAAAGGGCGCTGTCACCATGACAACACCCACCGGGGCCACCGCGTGGCTCTGGCATGTTTGACTGCCGCGCCGCAGCGTCGAGTGTCCGCGCACATCCATGGGGTGGATTGTGCGAAGCTCGCGCATTGGCTCTCCTGAGGGAAACTCGCAGAACATCAGGCATTCAGGTTAACGCACAAATGGCGCACCACGAAAATGCGGCACGCCACGTGTGCTAGGGAGACCGGGCGTCGGGGCCCGCGCCGGGATCGGTCAGAGGCGAACGATGTAGTAGTTGCTCGTCCAAATCGGCTGGATGCGCACACTCTGGCCCGGGTAGGGGGCGTGCAGGATTTTGCCATTGCCGGCGTAGAAGCCGATGTGGCCAGGAATCACGACCAGGTCGCCCGGCTTCGCGTCGGCCCTCGAGATGCGCGTCCCCATGGCGGCCTGCGCGTTCGAGGAATGCGGCAGGTTCTTGCCGAATTGTGCCCAGACGTATTTCACCAGCCCGGAGCAGTCGAAACCCCGCGGCGAGGCCCCGCCGAACAGATAGGGCACGCCCTGGAATCGGGCGGCGACGGCGAAGACGGAGGAGCCCGCGGATGAAGGGGCGGGCGCCGCGGCGACGGAAGCCGTCGGCGCCACCGTCGCTGCTGCCGCCTTGCGGCTGGCTGAGGCGGTCGTTGCCGCCGCCTTGCGGCTGGCTGCGGCGGCGGCGGCCGCCTTGCGGCTGGCGGCAGCGGCAGCGGCTGCCGCCTTGGCCCTCGCCCGCGCCGCGAGTTCCTCGGGGGTCGTGGCTGTGAAGCCGTCGCGCGTGATGGTGATGGTCGCCGCCAGCGTCGGCACATTCACGGCCTGCGCGTTGGTCCTGGTCAGCTCGGTGGCTGCAGTGGCCGACGTGCGCGCTTCGTGGGCGTCGGGGGTGAACGCGTAGGCGGGAAGAGCGAGGGTGGCGACGAGGCCGCCGGCCAGGGCTATCACCCCGATGTTGGCGATGCCTTTCCGGCGCAACCGCTGCGGCATGCTCTGCGAACGTGGTTTCTGGGTGCTGAGATCCTGATTTTTTCCGCGACGGAACGCCGCAATGTTGTAGTTGGCCAAGGTTTTTGCCTCCGGCGCCTCGCAACACTGAATGGTCGCCTCGTCCTTTGCGCGTACGCGATCGCAGACCGGAGCAAGAGACGAGAGGGAGAGGCGTCTTGAACCGGGGCCCATTGACCGCGTATCGGCCTGCGGGACAGGTTCGACAGTACGTGACGATTTCTCGTTTGTCACCAAAATGAGACATACCAACACGAAATCGACCGTGGCGGAAGGCCTCGTTCGGGGGGTATCCGTGCGATTGAAGCGCGGTTTTACGGGGTCGCCACGAAGATGTGGCTCGCCGTTTCGTGGGAAAGCTCGAGCCCTGGGCCGAAACCGTCAACGCGAACGCTGACAGACGTCCCGGCCGCCGCGAACGTACCGGTCCGGCCCGGCATCACACCCGATTGCTTGAGCCGCAACAGCAGCGCCGGGTCGAATTGCACGGGTTCGCCGAGTCGGCGGATGACGGCGGTCACCGATTCCCTGGACGCGGCGACGACATCCACGAGGCTGGTCACGCCGGCCATGAATGCGACGGCGGGCGAATCTCCCAGCTCTTCGAGGCCGGGAATCGGGTTTCCGTACGGCGACTCGGTGGGGTGCCCGAGCATCTCCAGGATCTTGCGCTCTACCTGCTCGCTCATCACGTGCTCCCAGCGGCAGGCTTCGTCGTGAACGAACTCCCACTCGAGCCCGATGACATCGCTGAGGAGCCGCTCGGCGAGGCGGTGCTTGCGCATCACATGGATCGCCTTGCTTCGACCGTCCGCGGTGAGCTCCAGGTGGCGGTCGCCCGACACGATGACCAGGCCGTCACGTTCCATCCGGGCGATCGTCTGCGACACGGTGGGACCGGAGTGCCCGAGTCGCTCGGAAATGCGGGCCCGGAGCGGAACGATGTGCTCTTCTTCGAGGTCAAGGATCGTGCGGAGGTACATCTCGGTGGTATCGATCAGATCAGTCATCCGCAGCCCTCCGCTCGCCCCGCAAGCACGTCACAACCTTACCCGCCGACTCACAGCCAACTAGAATCGCCCTATGCCGGACCTGACAATCCCTTCTGAACTTCTGCCCGCTGACGGACGATTCGGCTGCGGCCCATCGAAGATCCGCCCGGAACAGCTCGCCCACCTTCTCGGCCCGGGCGCCGCCATCCTGGGCACGTCCCACCGGCAGCCTCCCGTGAAGGATCTGGTCGGGCGCGTTCGCTCTGGGCTCTCCGACCTCCTCCGCGCGCCGGACGGCTACGAGGTTGTGCTCGGCAACGGTGGCTCCACCGCATTCTGGGACGCCGCGGCCTTCTCCCTGATCGGCACGCGCAGCCAGAACCTTGTCTTCGGCGAATTCGGTGGCAAGTTCGCCAGCGCAGCGGCGGCCCCGTTCCTCGAGGCACCGGACGTCATCAAGGCGACCCCGGGTTCGCGCAGCGAATTCGTCGCCACCGAGGGCGTCGACGTGTACGCCTGGCCGCAGAACGAGACGTCCACCGGCGTCATGGCGCCGGTCACCCGGGTTGTCGGCGACCCCGGAGCGCTGACCGTCATCGATGCCACGAGCGCGGCCGCCGGAATCGACTTCGACGCCAGCCAGTCGGATGTCTACTACTTCGCCCCGCAGAAGAACCTCGCCTCGGACGGTGGCCTGTGGCTGGCGCTCTTCTCTCCGGCCGCCATCGAGCGGGTCGAACGGATCGCGGCCAGCGGCCGGTACATCCCCGAGTTCCTCAGCCTGAAGAACGCCGTCGACAATTCGAGGCTCAACCAGACCCTGAACACCCCGGCACTGTCGACGCTGCTGATGCTCGAGAACCAGCTCGACTGGATCAACGGCAACGGCGGACTCGCCTGGGCCTCGGCCCGCACGCGGGAGTCGTCATCCGTTCTCTATGACTGGGCCGAGCGAGTCGACTACGCGACGCCGTTCGTCACCGACGTCGACCACCGCTCGCAGGTCGTCGTCACGATCGACTTCGATGACGCGATCGACGCCGCGGCAATCGCTCGCACGCTCCGGGCGAACGGCATCGTCGACACCGATCCGTACCGCAAGCTCGGACGCAACCAGCTGCGCGTCGCAACGTTCACGGCCATTGAGCCCGACGACGTTCGCAAGCTGGTCGGCGCGATCGAGTACGTCACCGCGCAGCTCGGGCGTTAGAGCCCCATGCGGCTCTGGCTGAAAGACGGCGAGCGGCGCCCCGACCCGCTGCCCGCGCGCGCCGACGCGCGCCAGGCGTTGCTGGTCGGGACGGTGGCCTGGCTAGCGGCCCTCGTCGTCCTCGTCGTCGTGCGCGCCGAACTCGTCGCCAACGGCGTCGAATGGTGGTTGTGGTGCGCCATCATCGGCCTGGGCCTGGGCCTGGCCGGCCTCGCCTGGGTTCAGTTCCGGCGCCGCTAGGGATTCCCCGAAGTCGATGCCGTCGAGTTCGTCGTCGCCGCCGTCATCGTCGTGGTCGTCGTCGTCTTCTGCATCGTCATCGTCGTCGTCGTCGTGCTCATCGCTGTCCACGTCGAAGGCGTCCAGGGCGTCGAGCGCGTCAACCGCGCTGGCGGCGGCGTCCGCGGCGGCGACGTCCTGCGCCGTGCGGTAATCGGCCAGCCGATCGGACCACGGGATCCATTCCGGTGCGAGCAGCGCTTCGCCGCCCGGCATGAGTTCGGTTTCGAGCACCGACGGCTCTGAGCCGTCGTCGACGCGCGAGAGGCTGACCGTCCAGTGCCAGCCGGGATAGCCCGTCATCGCGCAGTCGAACAGCAGCGACAGAACGTGCTCGCCCTCGACGATGTGACCAACCGGTTCACCGATCGTGTCGGCCGGCGTGATCTCGAGGAGCGCGGCGCGCGCCAGGTCAACGGCGGCGAGGAGAGTGCTGTCCGCGAGGTCAGGCATCGAGCTCCTCGGCAACCTTGCGCAGCATCGCCGCGATCTTGTGGCTGTGCGAGCTTTCCGGGTAACGGCCGCGCCGCAGGTTGGCACCCATCCCGTCAAGCAGCTTCACCAGGTCCTCGACGATGATCGCCATGTCGTCGGCCGGCTTGCGCTGCAGCCTCGACAGGCTCGGCGGCGCCTCGAGGACTCGCACGGACAGCGCCTGGGCGCCACGCTTGCCGTCTGCAATCCCGAACTCGAGCTTGGTGCCCGCCTTGACCGTCGTTCCCGCGGGCAGCGCGGAGGCGTGCAGGAAGATCTCCTGGCCGTCATCGGAACTGATGAAGCCAAAACCCTTATCCTCGTCGTAAAACTTGACCTTGCCGGTAGGCATGTAGACCTCGCTGGGTTTCAGGCGCACGGGAATGCACGCATCCCTGCCAGCTTATTCGGTTCGGCAAGCCCCCGCCCCGCTCCGTGGGGTGCGACCACTATCCTTGGGATGTGACCACTCAACCTCCCCCCAACGCCGGCCGGATCGAGCGCATCCTGGCCTACATGGTTGCGGGCGTGGTTGGTCTGTCGATCCTCGCCTTTTTCGCCGTCATCATCGGCACAGCGACCGGGATGACGGCGAACGACTTCGGCTCCGGCATCTGGCCGATGATCATTGTCCTCCCCTGGTATGGCTTGCCCGCTGGGTTTCTCGCGATCATCGCACTCATGCTGATGACCGGCATGCGCCGCAGTCGCGAGGCACGACAGAAGAGGCGGTAGCCGGATGCTGACGCTTGCCACCCGACTACGGGCGCTCGACGACGACGCCCTGCGCTGCGCCATCTCGGCTCGTGGAGTTCCCGCCACCGGCATCCGGGATTTCTTCGATCTTGCGGAGGCCCTCCTCGACCCCGCCGCCGTGCAGGGGACCCTGGCCCACCTCGACAGGCCCGTCCTTGCTGTCCTCGCCATCGCCGGCGAGCTGGCCACCAGCCGCACCGCAGGAAAGCCCGCCCCGACAATTGCCGAACTCGCGGGCCGACTGTCCGAGCTCGGCGACTCGCCCGTTTCGGAGGCCGATGTCGCCGCGCGCGCCGGCGAACTCGACCGCCTCCTGCTTGCTCGCCTGGCCGACGGACGTCTGGAACCCTATGACGAGGTCAGCACCCTGCTGCACGGCTGGCCCGAGCGGGGCCTGCCGAGCGCGACCCAACTGGCGGCCACGCCGGCGCCCGCGCCCCGGCCCGCACCGTCGGACAAGGACATCCGCTTCGCGGAGCGCCTGGCAACGGAACGCGCCTTCGCCGCGGTCTCCGCCATCGCCGAACTCCTCACCGAGCTGTCCAGGGAGCCCGCACGCGAACTCAGTCGCGGCGGACTCGGCCTGCCCGACACGAAACGTCTCGCGGCGGTCATGACCGTCGAACTCGACGCTGTGTCTCCCCTCGTCGCGGCCGCGGCCCGCGCCGGGCTGATCGCCAGGTCGGGCGGCCACTGGATGGGCACAGAAGCCGGCGAAGCCTGGATGCTCGAGGGAACAACCCGACGCTGGGGCGCCCTGGCCGCCGCCTGGCTGGGCGCGCTGCCGGTCGATGTGCGCGAGCTCCTCGCCAGCCGTCCTTCCTTCTCCTGGGGTGAGGGCCTTCGTGCCTTCGTCGTCTGGCTCTTCCCGGCCGGCGGCGACTGGATGGACGAGCGCATCGCCGAGTTCACCCGGGACGCCGAACTGATCGGCATCTCCGCGCACCACACGACCAGCCGCGCCGGAACGGCGCTCCTGGCCGGCGACCCCGACGGCGCCATCGCGCTCATGGCGGCCTCCCTTCCCGCCGAGGTCGGCGCCGTGTACCTGCAGCACGACCTGTCCATCGTGGCCCCCGGCCCCCTGTCCCCGTCGATCGACGCTCGGCTGCGCGGGCTCGCCGACGTGGAGAGCCGGGAACTCGCTTCGAGCTACCGCATCACCGCGGCCTCGGTCAACCGCGGCCTCGCAGCCGGTGAGAACGCCGACTCGATGCTCGACTTCCTGCGCGGCGTCTCGCTCAGCGGCATCCCCCAACCGGTCGAGTACCTCATCCGCGAGTCCGCGGCCAGGTACGGGCTCGTGCGTGTGGGCACCGACGCCCTCGGTGGCCCCACGGTGCACAGCTACGTGCGCTCGGATGATGCAGCGCTCCTCGGCACCATCGCGGTCGACCAGACCCTCGCCCCACTCGGGCTCGTCGCCGTGTCGGAGCATCGGCTGAACAGCCGCTTCCCCGCCGACGCGGTCTTCTGGTCCCTGACCGACGCGCGCTACCCCGCCGCGGCCGAAGACGCCACGGGCGAGATCGTGCACCTGCGCCGGCACCAGCTCGCCACTGTGGAAACCGTGCAGGTGCCCGACGCGTCCGCCGCGCTGGTGGCGAAGATCCGCGCCGGCGACGGCGGCGAGAAAATGGCCGCCGGTGCGTGGCTGGCCCGCCAGCTCGACACCGCAATCAAGTCCAAGCTCACGGTCACCGTGAGCATCGCCATGCCGGGCGGAGTCGTCGTCGACTACCTGCTCGAACCGGCCAGCGTCGGCGGCGGTCGATTCCGGGCCAGGGACCGTCGCGCCGACATCGAGCGCACGCTTCCGCTGTCGAGCGTCATCAGCATCACCCCGCATCCGTAGCCCGGTTCCCTGCTTTCCCGCCCGGCTGGCGTAGGCTTATCCGTTATGTCTGACGGACCCCTGATTGTCCAAAGCGACCGCACGGTTTTGCTCGAGGTCGCGCACCCCCTCGCGGAGGATGCGCGCCACGACCTGGCCGTTTTCGCCGAGCTCGAGCGCGCCCCGGAGCACATTCACACCTACCGGATCACCCGGCTCGGGCTGTGGAATGCGCGAGCGGCCGGGCATGACGCGTCCGACATGCTCGCG
>JBDTAA010000215.1:0-15528 GCA_039924805.1 Cryobacterium sp. | reverse complement strand
GGTGGAGCAGTTCACCCAGGCCATTGCCCGGGAACTCGCCGAGGAACCCAATCTCATCTTCGGCTGCGGCCGCTACGAGGGCATCGACCAGCGCGTCTTCGATCACTATGCGAGCGCGGGCCGCGTTCGCCTGATCAGCCTCGGTGACTACGTGCTCAACGGGGGAGAGGTCGCCGTCATGGCCATGATCGAGGCGGTCGGCCGGCTGATCCCCGGTGTCGTCGGCAACCCGGAAAGCCTCGTCGAGGAGTCGCACGAGGACGGCCTGCTGGAATACCCGAGCTACACCAAGCCGGGGACGTGGCGCGAACTCGAGGTGCCTCCCGTTCTCCTGTCCGGCCACCACGGCGCCATCGCTGCCTGGCGCCGAGAGCAGCAGGTGGAACGCACCCGCCGCGTCCGTCCCGACCTTCTGCCGGCAGCGAACTCCGAGGTATAGCGCCGCCGGCGGCGATATTCTGGTCGTGTGATTCTTCGCAGGATTTTCTACTACTGGCAGTTCATCGCAGTCGGCGCGCTGCCGCTCTGGTTGATCGTGGGGTCCTCCCTCTTCGGTGAAGGCGGCTGGGAAGTACTCGGCGTGACACTCGGTGCTATCGCACTCGGTGTCGCCCTCCTGGCGGTGGCGTTGCTCATCTTCGCCCGAAAAGAGGTGCGGGAGGCGAAGGCCGTGTCCTGGCCGGATGTCGGGGTGCTCGCACTGTGGCACGCCCTGGTCGTCGGCGTTGGGTTCTACGCCGCGGCCTCACCGTGGCTGTCCGCGCTGGCCGTCGTCGTGGGTATCGGGGCATTCTGGTTCGCGATCTGGGAGCTGTTCGACGCCGCCAGACGTCGTGTGCGCGACGTCTTCGAGTACATCGAAACGACGGCGGCCGGACCGGGCATCCGGCTCACCGAGACCACGTTCCGCGACGCGGATGCCCGCTCAGCCCGCCCGGCCGACCCGAACGTCATCATCATCCCCGAGAAACCCGACGGGAAATCCACGCGCAACTGAAGGCCCCGCTTTGCTGCCGGGCCCGGTTTCTGGCAGAATAAGCGTTTGTGCCGCGGTGAACCTCTGCCACAGGGGAGATTTGCCTTGCGTGGCACGCATTGACTCATTAGTTGCTGACGCGACACGCCAACCGCGTGCCGCGAAGCACATTATTCGTAGTCGACCTGTGGCGGGTACAGAGAGCGAAAAACCATGCATATTCTCGACCAGGTGGATGCCCCGTCACTGCGGAAAGACATCCCTGACTTCCGTGCCGGCGACACCGTCAAGGTTCACGTAAACATCATCGAAGGCGCGCGCTCTCGCGTCCAGGTCTACCAGGGCGTCGTTATCGGCCGCTCGGGCGAAGGCGTCCGCGAAACGTTCTGCGTTCGCAAGGTCAGCTTCCAGGTCGGCGTCGAGCGTACCTTCCCGGTGCACTCCCCGGTGATCGACCACATCGAGGTCGTCACCCGCGGTGCCGTGCGTCGCGCGAAGCTCTACTACCTGCGCGCCCTCCGCGGCAAGAAGGCCAAGATCAAGGAAAAGCGCTTCAACTAGCCCACGAAGGCCCCGGCCTGCGAAAGCTTCACAGCCAATTCGCAGGCCGAACGGAATTCGTCCCTGAGCTCCTCACCCCTAAACTGGGTGCGGAGCTCAGGCGGTTTAATGACAGACAATCCTCTGCCCACGCGATCCGATCGCCTGGAATCAGAGACGCAGCGCACGAAGCGCAGCGTCGGACTATTCCTTCGCGACCTTCTGATTATCTTCGTGGTCGCGTTGCTCATCTCGTTCGTCATCAAGACGTTCCTGGTGCGGTCGTTCTACATCCCCTCCGGGTCGATGGAGCACACGCTGCTGCTGAACGACCGGATCATCGTGAACCAGCTCGAACCTCGCCTGATCCCGATCGACCACGGCGACGTCGTCGTGTTCCGCGATCCGGGCGGATGGCTGCCGCCGCAGCTCCCTCTCGAGCAGAACGCGATCGTGGCCGGTGTTGACTGGCTGATGTCGGTCGTCGGGCTGTCGGCGCCGGACAGCAACGACCACCTCATCAAACGCGTCATCGGGCTGCCGGGTGACCACGTCGTCTGCTGCAACGCGCTCGGCCAGATGAGCGTCAACGGTATTCCGCTTTCGGAGCCGTACACTCAGCTTCCCGCAGGGGAGACGAAGGTTTCCAAGGATGACTTCGATGTCGTCGTTCCGGACAACTCGCTCTGGGTCATGGGCGACAACCGCTACAACTCGAAGGACTCCCGCTACAACGGTTCGACGCCGGGCAAGGGCTTCGTGCCCATCGACAACGTCGTCGGCCGCGCCGTCGTGATCAGCTGGCCGCTGAATCGCTGGTCCTGGCTGGATGACTACCCCGACGTGTTCCGCGGGGTAGAGCAGGCCGGCCGCCAGCCCTGATGGCCGTCGTCGACCCTGACCTCGAAACCGAACTGGCTCTCCTCGCCGGGGGCGCAACCTGCGTGATCGGGTGCGACGAGGTGGGCCGCGGAGCCCTCGCCGGGCCGGTCGCCGTGGGATTCGCCGCCGTCAACGCGGGCGTCGGGCCTTTTCCGACGGGCCTGCGCGACTCGAAACTGCTGAGCGAACCCAAACGCCGGCTGCTTGCTCCCCTCTCCGTTGCCTGGGCGCTGCACTCCGCGGTCGGGCTCGCGTCCGCGCAGGAGGTCGACGAGGTCGGGATCATGGCGGCGCTGGGTCTGGCCGGTAAGCGAGCCCTGGCCGAACTGTATGCGGCCGGAGTCGACATCTCGGGCAGCGTCGTGCTCCTCGACGGCGCCGACGACTGGCTGAACAAGGCCCTGAAGACCCCGCTCTCCGTCGTCACCCGGGTGCGGGCCGACCAGGACTGCGGATCCGTCGCCGCAGCATCCGTCATCGCCAAGGTGCACCGCGACGCGCTGATGATCGAGGCGGACACTCTCCTGCCCGGCTACGGCTGGCTGACGAACAAGGGCTACGGCAGCTCCGAGCACATGAATGCCATCGCCGCGCTGGGTCCGACAGACCTGCACCGCAAGTCCTGGCTCAAAATCTCAGCGTAGGATTGAGTCACTATGGAAGAAGACGAGTTCGAGGACTACGACCGCGAAGTCGAGTTGGCGCTATACCGCGAATACCGGGATGTTGTTGGGCAGTTCCAGTATGTCGTCGAGACCGAACGGCGCTTCTACCTCGCCAACGAGGTTGAACTCGTTCGCCGCGACACGGAGAACGACTTCTACTTCGAGCTGACCATGAAGGACGTCTGGGTGTGGGACGTCTACCGCTCCGACCGCTTCGTAAAATCGGTTCGGGTCCTGACGTTCAAGGACGTCAACGTCGAGGAACTCGCGTCGAAGGACTTCGAGCTGCCCAAGGAACTCGCGCTCGACGAGTAACACCATCCACCCTCTACAAACTGAAGGTAGTTCTTGACACAGGCATCTGACCGCGCCCGCGAAACCTGGACGAATCGGGAGGCGCTCGCTGAGGCGATGATTCCCCTCATCGGCCGGCTCTACCGAGAGAACGGCGTCGTCACGTCTGTGCACGGCCGCAGCCTCATCAACCAGTCTGTCGTCAGTCTCCTCAAGGCCCACCGCTTCGCCCGCCAGATCGATGAGGTGGAACTGCCGCTCGCCGAGACGCTTCCACTGTTGCAGGCGCTGTCGACGCTCGACCTGGGCCCCGCCTCGATCGACCTCGCCCGGCTCAATGCCGCCCACAAGCTCGACAGTGCCGACCGCAGCCTCGACGCGTTCCTCCGCGAGGAACTGGCGGATGTCGTCGAGCAGCGAGGACACGACGAGCGCACCGGCACCGACGTCGTGCTGTACGGTTTTGGCCGCATCGGGCGCCTGCTGGCCCGCATCCTGATCGAACACGCGGGCGGGGGCCAGGGCCTGCGCCTGAGGGCCATCGTCGTGCGCAAGGGGTCGGACGACGACATCATCAAGCGCGCGAGCCTGCTGCGTCGCGACTCGGTCCATGGCCCGTTCGAGGGCACGATCTCGGTCGACAAGGTCAACAGCACCATCCTCGCCAACGGCACGCTCATCAAGGTCATCTACTCGAGCGACCCGTCGAGCATCGACTACACGACCTACGGCATCCATGACGCCATCGTCGTCGACAACACTGGCCGGTGGAGGGATGCCGAGGGCCTCTCCCAGCACCTGGCCTGCCCCGGTGTCGCGCGCGTGCTGCTCACCGCGCCGGGCAAGGGCGCGTTGAAGAACATCGTGCACGGCATCAACCACGACATGATCACCGACGACGACGCCATCGTCACGGCCGCGTCGTGCACGACGAATGCGATCACGCCGGTACTCAAGGCCGTCATGGACAGGTTCGGTATCGTCGACGGCCACGTCGAAACGGTCCACTCGTTCACCAACGACCAGAACCTCATCGACAACTTCCACTCGGGCGAACGCCGGGGGCGTTCGGCCGTGCTCAACATGGTGATTGCGGAGACCGGCGCGGCGAAGGCCGTCGCCAAGGCGCTGCCCGAGCTGGCCGGCAAGCTCACCGGCAACGCGATCCGGGTGCCAACGCCCGACGTGTCGATGGCGATCCTCAACCTGAACCTGGTCAACGGCACGACCAAGGAAGAGCTGAACGCCTACCTCCGCACCATGTCGCTGAACTCGTCGCTGCACAAGCAGATCGACTACATCGACTCGCCAGAGGTCGTTTCGACCGACTTCCTGGGCTCGCGCCGCGCCGGCATTGTCGATGGGCTCGCCACGATCTGCACCGGAAACAAGGCCATCCTCTACGTCTGGTACGACAACGAGTTCGGCTACAGCTGCCAGGTCATCCGAGTGCTCGAGGAGATGGCAGGTGCTCACCCGCCCGCGTTCCCGACGGTGCGCGCCGAGGAACTGCTGCCCGTCGTCTAGGCGTTTCGGGCGCTAGCGCGGTTCGCAGATGACCACGGGGATGTCCCGCTCGGTTTTGGTCTGGTAGCCGGCGTAACCGCTGTAGGAGCCCACGATCTTCGGCCAGAGTCGGGCCTTCTCGGCGGCGGTGGCAGTGTGCGCACGCATCCGGATGGTGGTGCCGTCGACGGTCAGCTCGACGTCCGGGTTCGCCACGAGGTTGAGATACCACGCCGGGTTGCGGTCGTCGCCGCCCTTGGACGCGACCAGCACGTAGCGTCCGTCGCCGTGTACGGGCGCGGTGAGCATCGTCGACCGGCGCTTGCCCGATGAGCGGCCAATGGTGTGAAGCTCGACGGTCGGCATGGTGCCGAACGAGCGCAGGAACCGCCCGCCCGAAAGCCGTAGCAGGCCCCGGTGGGCGGTGCTCATCGTCCTCATCATCAGGTCGGTCACGTTGTTGCGCAGGTTCATCTGCCCAGCCTACGAGGCCGCGGGCGCGGCGGCTGAAATGTCAGTGGTTGGGTATTGACTGGATCCATGGAGCTCATCGACGAGTACATGGCCTCCCCGGGCACGGAGTCCGGGGTGGCCAGTGGCGATCGGATGGCGGAGCTGGTCGACGTCGTCGCCGCGACCGACCGCATGCTCGCGGCCGTGTCCGCGATGAGGGCCGACGCCATCGACCAGATGCGCGTGTGGAGCGAGAAGACCAGCCCGGTCGTGGCCGCATCGGGCTTCGGCGGCACCGGCACGATGGCGAGACGGTCGTTGGTGGCCGAGCTCGCGTGCGCACTGCGGATCCCCGAGGGCAGCGCCGAGCGGCTTCTCGCCGAGAGCGAAACCCTGGTTCACGACCTGGCCGCCACGCGCACGGCCCTGCAGCGGGGCGAGATCAGCTACCGGCACGCGAAGACCCTCATCGACCACGCCTGGTCCCTCCCCAAAGAGGAGCGGGCCGGCTTCGAGTCGGCGGTGCTGCCGGATGCGAAGCGGCTCACCGTTGCGAAATTCGACGGGACAGCCCGCAAGGCGAGGGAGAGCTCCCACCCCGACACGATCACCGCAAGGCACGAGAAGTGCTCCGCAGACCGGCACCTCCAACTGCTGCCGGCCAGGGACGGCATGGCCTGGCTCAACGCGTACCTCTCGGCCGCCGACGCCAACGCCGTGTTCGAACGGGTCAGCGCCGCGGCACAGGGGCTGCAGGGCGGGGACGAGGCACGCACACTCACCCAGTTGCGTGCGGATGTGTTTACCGACGTGCTCATCGACGGGGTGACGCCCTCGGGCCTCGGGCGGGGCATCCGGGCCAGCGTGAATGTCACGGTCCCGGTGATGACGCTGCTTGGCCACAGCGAGGAGCCCGGCCACCTCGAGGGCTACGGCCCGATCGATCCAGACACGGCCCGTCGACTGGCGGGCCACGCACCCAGCTTCACCCGCATCCTCACCCACCCAGAGACCGGCTGCGTGCTCTCCGTCGGCCGATCCCGGTACAAGGTGCCCAAGGACCTCCGGCGATGGCTCCGTCTTCGCGACGAAACCTGCCGTCACCCGGGTTGCAACCGCAGCGCCGCCCGTTGCGACCTCGACCATTCCGGGGAATGGCAAGACGGCGGGCGCACCCGACACGACAATCTCGCGCACCTGTGCGGCCCGCACCATAGGCTGAAATCCGAGGCCGGGTGGAGCGTGATCCACGCCAGGGACGGCACACTGACGTGGACTTCGCCCAGCGGAAAGCGCTACGTCACCGAACCGGCCACCCGGATCGACCCCGCGCCGCCCTTCTAAATCGATGGTAATCCGCCCGCTGCGTTCGCCGGCCCATTCCGGCTGCGATGCAAGCCAAACGCACGCTCGCTCCGAATAGCTCACATGACCCCACGCACACGCCTGACCACCTGGACCGTTGCGAGTACGGCGGCACTTGCCCTGCCCGCCCTCGTGACGGGCTGCGCGTCCGGTGTTGGCAACGATGGGAACACCAGCCCGTTTCCTTCGGCACCGGGCCTTGCCGCCGATGCGCCGAAGGTGGCCTTCTATGGTGACTCCTACACGCTCGGAACTGGGGCGTCCGGCCCCGCGAAGCGCTGGTCGACGATCGTCTCCGCCGAGCGAGGCTGGAACGAGTTCAACCCCAGCGTCAACGGCCTGGGCTTCGTGAACCACCGGGATGCCCTGAGAGGTCCCGACCTGGTCGAGCAGGTCATCGACGCGAACCCGGACATCGTGATCGTCACGATGGGGCTCAACGACAACTTCTCGATGCCGGAGCGGGCCGACGACATCCGGTCCGCGATCACGAATGACCTGGCCGCGCTGACGTCCGCGCTGCCCCAGGCACGGCTGATCGTCGTCGAGCCGTTCTGGTACACGGACGAGCGTCCGGCATCGGTGCAGCGCATCATCGGCTGGGTGAAGGCCGCGGCGGGGAATGCCGGCGCCGACTACATTCCCGGAGCTTCGCGCTGGATCGAGGGGCATCCGGAATGGATGGCCGGTGACGGGCTGCACCCCAACGACGAGGGCTACCGGGCCATGGCAGAGCGAATGGACGCCGAACTGGGCAAGCTGGGGCTCTGAGCGGCTTTAGCGGCTTTAGCGGCTCTGAGCGGCTCTGCGGCCCTGGGGCTCTGGGGGCTCTGTCCACGGGGAGCCCGATCCGGCTACAGGAAGTCGGCGAACTCGGTGTCGACGACGGCCCCGAGGTCGATGCCGCCGATAGCGAGCGCCGCGAACACGATCCCGTAGAGCACGTAGACCGTGACCGGCACCAACAGGATCCACTCGCGGCGCGACCCGGCGTTGCCGAGCACGGGCAGTGCCATGTAGCCGCCGCTCGACCACAGGCTCTTCAGCACGGGCGTCTTCCGCCACCAGCGCGGGGGCTTGGGGACCCAGGGCCACAGCAGTGGCAGACCGCCAGTGGTCAGCAAATCGCCGACGAGATGCATGCCGTAGCCGAGCGTAAAGCAGACGACGAACCAGGATTGCTGCTCCGGCGCGAACAGCGCGACAAAGGCCGCCACGCCCAGGCCGATCAGCCACGCCACCGGCCAGGGCCCTTCGGAGAGCCCGAGCGCCTTCACCGCGAAGGCGACCGCTGCCACCGTCAGAATGGCGGGGCCGAGGCTGACGGGTTCGTGCCACCACTGTGGTTGCCAGAGGATGCGACCAAACCCCGTTGCGAGGACCCAGGCGCAGAGGAGGGCCAGCAGGCTGTGGAGTCCGTGCCGATGCCCACCCGATGCCCGGGAGATCCCCGAGGTGATGATCTTGCCGAACACGGGCACGGACTGGGCGATGGTCGCCGAGCCGTGGTCGGCGTCTGCGAGCAGTGCGGCCCCCGCGCAGAGCAAGGCGCCGGCGATCGTGCCCACCGGCGTGACGGGGAAGAGTCCGAGGCCATGCCCGGCCGTCGCCGTAACGGCGATCCAGGCGGCGGCGCCGGTCATGGCATGGTGTGCACCCATCATGAGCGTGGGCCCTAACTTGTTGCAGGTGGATCGTGTCAGACGCGCAAGGCCCCGTTGCATTGCCGTCGGGGGAGCGTTGGCCGTGGTCCGCAAACGGATGCCGACGGTTTCAACTGTAGGCGGCGCCGGGACAGGTGCGCGTCGCGACATGTCCGGCCGCCGGGTTGACGCGAACTAGGTTGGGACGCATGACTTCAGCAACGATGCGGACCTCCGTGCTCCACCACGCCGGCTCCGCCCGCCCCTACGCCACCAGCCTCCCACTGGCGCTGGAGCGCGTGGCAGTGCCGGTGCCGCGGCCAGGCGAAGTGCTCGTGAAGATCGAACGGGCCAGTCTCTGCCACTCCGACCTCTCCGTCATCGACGGCTCCCGCATCCGTCCGCTGCCGATGGCGCTCGGGCACGAAGCCGCCGGAACCGTCGCCGATCTGGGCGCAGGCGTCACCGACGTGCGGGTCGGTGACCGGGTCGTGCTCGTCTTCGTGCCCAGCTGCGGCGACTGCCGGGCGTGCAACAACGGTCGACCGGCGCTCTGCCACCGGGCCGCCGTGGCGAACGCCGCCGGTGACCTCCTGCACGGTGACGCGGTGTTACGCACCGATGCGGGGGAACGGCTCAACCACCACCTGGGCGTCTCGGCCTTCTCCGAGTACGCGGTTGTGGCCCGCGAATCCGTTGTCGTGGTCGACGACGACGTTCCCTTCGACGTGGCCGCGATGTTCGGCTGCGCCGCGCTGACAGGGATCGGCGCCGTGCTCAACACGGCACGGCTGGGCGAGGGGGAGTCGGTCATCGTTTTCGGCCTCTGGGCCGTCGGGCTGATGGCGGTCATGGCCGCGGCGCAGGTTCCGGGCGGCACCGTCATCGCGATCGACCCACTCGCCGAGAAACGGGAACTCGCGCTCCGCTGCGGCGCGGATGTCGTCGGCACGCCGGAGCAGGCGGCGGCCCTCGTGGCCGAGCACGCCGGCGACGGGGTCGACGTCGCCATCGAGGCCGTCGGCAGCGGCCGAGTCATGGAGGCCTGCCTCGGGTTGCTGACCCGCGGCGGCGCACTCGTCTCCGTCGGGCTGCCGCACCCCGACCAGACGATCACGGTGCAGGCGCTCCAGTTCGCCGGCGTCGGCAAGCGCCTGCTGGGCTCGTACATGGGCGACTCGGTGCCGAGCAGGGACATCCCGCTCTACCTGGGGATGTGGCGTGATGGCAAGCTGCCCGTCGAACTCCTGCACACCGACACGCGGCCCCTCGCCGACATCAACGAGGGGCTCGACGCGCTGGCCGAGGGACGCGTCGTCCGCCGGCTGTTCGCGATGGGCTAGATGCGGCGGTGGGATAGGGCGGGGATGGGCTAGACCCGGGAGGGGGCCGCCTCGCTTTCGGACGGCACCGGCCGGACACTGCGGATGCGGCGCTTCGGGAGGCTGAACAGCCAGTCGGCCTGACCCCTGAGGGCGTCGTAGATACGGACGCTCAGCCATGTGAACGCGGCCACCAGAACGGGCACCAGAACGAGGCTCAGGACCGTCATGTTCGGCACGCGAGACCCGAGGAATGCGACCACAATCGCGAGCAGGATCGGGTGAATGAGATAGATCGGGAGCGTGCGTTTCGCCAGGTAGCTGCCGAGGCGCACCATCCGTGCGGACTTCGCCAGCTGGGCGCTCGCGATCAGGGCGGTGATGAGCCCGAGCACGTTCAGCGCCGGGACGAGCGCCCATCCGTGCTGGTACACGAGCACCGCGGCGACGCCGTAGAGAGGGGCGGTGATCAGGGCAACGTACACGGGAAGGTGTGCGATCCGCTCGATAAGCGGCCGTGCGGCCGCGCCGAGCGCAAACCAGACGAGGAAGGTGGCCCACCGATAGATCGTGAGGGTCGCATCAGGGTCGATGAAGCCGTCAACGGCGCCGCGGATGAACGGCGCGCCACGCCACAACACGACCGCGATGACGAGTAAAACGACTGGAGCCCGGCGGAGCAGCCATGCCGCCGCGAAGAACACGGCAAGGGCCGGCAGGTACCAGTACGCCCCGGCGGCGATGGGCGTCCAGGAGGCCGCCTCGAGCGCGGTTCCGGTGACGCTCTGCTCTGCGTAGGCGAGGGCGTACGGGACGGCGAAGAGGAGGGTCCAGAGCGCGAATGGCCAGAGGAGGTCTCCCACGCGTTTGCGCCACACCATGGCCCAGGGCCGTTGGATGGCTCCGACGCGATGACCTTCATCCTGGCACCGGCCGACGACACCCCCGTCACGGTGGCACGCCCCGGCCAGTTCGTCTCCGTCAAGGTGGCCCTGCCGGACGGACTGCTCCAGGTCCGCCAGTACTCGCTTTCGGCCGACGTCGACTCCACCACCCGCCGCGTGTTCACCACCAAGCTCGACGACGGCGGCGAGGTCTCCCCCGTGCTGCACAACAATGTGAAGGTCGGGGACGTCGTCGAACTGTCCAACCCCTATGGTGATGTGACGCTCGACGGCGAGGGCCCGGTCGTGTTTGCCACGGCAGGCATCGGCTGCACCCCCTCCGCGTCGGCGCTGCGCTCGCTCGCCAAGGCCGGCGACGACCGCGAGGTGCTGGTGCTGCATGCCGAGAAGAACCTCGAAGCATGGGCGCTGCGCGAGCAGATGACCGGCGACGTCGACGCCATCGACAGCGCCACCCTGCAGCTCTGGCTGGAAGAGCCCACCGAAGGCTTCAACAAGGGCTTCATGTCACTGGACGGCCTGGACCTTCCCGCCAACGCGTCAATGTACGTGTGCGGTCCGCTGCCATTCATGAAGGCCATCCGCAACCAGGCCATCGAAGCGGGCATCCCGTCCACGAAGATCCACTACGAGGTCTTCGGCCCGGACGTCTGGCTCGCCGGCGCCGACAGCTAAGCACCAACGCCAGCTGGCGCCGGAGTTTCCTCCCGGGCAGTAAGAAAGGGACTCAGGTTTAACCACGCCGGTCAATCCTGAGTCCACTTTCGTCTATTACTTGGCGAAGCGCTGCTTCAGGCCTTCCAGCTCCGCCGCCATTTCTGCAGGCAGGGATTCCCCGAAGCGGGCATACCACGCCTCGATGCCCTCCATTTCAGCCCGCCACTCCTGCGGATCCACCCTCAAGGCGTCCTCAATGTCCGACGGCGAGACGTCCAATCCTGTCAGGTCCAGTGAGCCTTCTGCCGGAACAAAGCCGATGGGCGTCTCCACGGCGTCGGCCGTTCCCTCGATACGCTCGATGGCCCACTTGAGCACGCGTGTGTTCTCGCCAAAGCCGGGCCAGGCGAAGCCGCCTTCGGCGTTGCGGCGGAACCAGTTGACCAGGAAGATCTTGGGCAGCCGGCCCTGGTTGGCATTGGCCGAGAGCTCGATCCAGTGCTTGAGGTAGTCGCCGGCGTCGTAGCCCATGAACGGGAGCATGGCCATGGGGTCGCGACGAACCACGCCGACAGCACCTGTGGCCGCCGCAGTGGTTTCGGAGGACAGCGTGGAGCCCAAGAAAATCCCGTGCTGCCAGTCGCGGGCCTGGGTGACCAGGGGGATCGTGGTCTTGCGCCGACCGCCGAACAGGATGGCGTTGATCTCCACACCGGCTGCGTCGTGGTAATCCTTTGACAGCATGTCGACCTGGTCGATGGGCGTGCAGAAACGGGAATTGGGGTGCGCTGCAGGCCGGCCGGCACTGGGGGTCCAGCTGTTTCCCTGCCAATCTGTCAGGTGGGCAGGGACGTCGGTGGTCATGCCCTCCCACCAAACACCGCCGTCGTCCGTCAGGGCCACGTTGGTGAAGATGGAGTTGCCCTTCGCAATGGCGGCCATTGCGTTGGGATTGGTGGACCAGCCGGTCCCCGGCGCCACCCCGAAGAGACCAGCTTCAGGGTTGACCGCACGCAGCTCACCCTCCTTGCCGAAGCGCATCCAGTTGATGTCGTCGCCCAGGGTCTCGGCCTTCCAGCCGGGGATGGCGGGATCCAGCAGTGCCAGGTTCGTCTTGCCGCAGGCGGAGGGGAACGCCGCAGCAATGTGGTAGCTCTTGTTCTCAGGACTGGTGAGCTTGAGAATGAGCATGTGCTCGGCCAGCCAGCCTTCATCGCGTGCCATCACGGAGGCGATGCGCAGGGCGAAGCACTTCTTGCCGAGCAGGGCGTTGCCGCCGTAGCCGGAACCGTAGGAGAAAATAGAGCGCTCCTCGGGGAAGTGCACAATCCACTTCTCCTCGTTGCACGGCCAGGCCACGTCCTTCTCCCCGGGGGCCAGCGGCGCACCGACCGAGTGCAGCGCCGGAACAAAGAAGGCGTTGCTCGCCTCTATCCTGCGCAGGACCTCGCTGCCAATGGTGGCCATGATGCGCATGGAGGCAACAACGTAAGCGGAATCGGTGATTTCCACGCCGAATTTGGGATCCTCGGAGTCCATCGAGCCCATAACGAACGGGATGACGTACATGGTGCGTCCGCGCATGCTGCCGGCGAAGCGATCGTTGAGGATCTCCTTCATGGCGGACGGGTCCATCCAGTTGTTCGTGAAGCCGGCGTCGCGCTCATTTTCGGAGCAGATGAAGGTGCGCCCCTCGACCCGGGCTACATCCTTGGGATCCGAGAAGGCTGCGAAGGAATTGGGGAACAGCTCCGGGTTGAGCCGCGTCAGCGTGCCCTCGTCCACGAGCTCGTCCGTGAGCCGGGCATACTCCTGTGCGGACCCGTCCACCCACCGGATGTTTTCCGGCAAGGTCAACGCAGCAACCTCAGACACCCAGGACGCAAGGCCCTCGTGGGTTGTCATTGCCTGCTCGACGGATTCCTGCACTGGCGCGTGGCCCATAGTGTGTCCCTTCACTGGGTGGGTAGGTGATGTCTAAATGTTATGGCGGGGCTGCGGCTCACATTGAGCATTGGACGTGGGATGTAGTGGACCGCGCGAGGACGAGTTTCGCTTGTTTCCGCGGATCCCAGATCCCCTCCAGCTCCTTTTTTGTGATCCAGATCACCTAGACCGGTCTAGTGTTTGGGAACACCGGCCGTGGGCACTGCGCTGATTTGTGCTCTCAGCCCAAGGTGGGTTAGAGTTGTTCACGGCCCGAGGGTCAACGAAGAAACAAAGCAACTGAATATGCGTGCGTAGCTCAACGGATAGAGCATCTGACTACGGATCAGAAGGTTGGGGGTTCGAATCCCTTCGCGCGCACTTTGAGAAAGAGTCCCAAACTTTGAGTTTGGGACTCTTTCGTTTAAGTACCCTTTAGCCCCGTCGCGGGGTTAGCGGCCCATCGCGCGCCATCGACAATGACACCGATCCCGCTTTGGGCGCCCGGGATCCCGGTATCAAAAAGCGGGATCGGCATCATTTTTCGCCGAAGGTGCGGCCCCTCCACTTATCGTTGGCATGGAGGCAGTCGCGCGACCACCCGTGCGTCACGGCGCGACCTGGGCGCACGGCGGCGGCTGGCGGCGGCTGGCGTTGGCTGCAGTGGGCCCGCGGATTTCCTGCCACACTGCCCGCGAACTGGCATTTGCAGTGGCTGGAACTAAACGAAGGGCCACGACAACCCGTTCGAGGGTGGCGGTGCGCGCAGAGGTAGGCCGTCAGTGCGGCTTGGACCCGTTCTCGGCGGCGCATTCAGCGAGAATGGGGGAAAGCCGCGAAACGCCGTCGAAGCAACGCATTCTCGCGGGTCCGACCCGGTCTCGGCGAAGAGTTGGGCTGACAGTGCGGCTTGGACCCGGTCTCGGCGAACAGATGGACAAACAGTGCCGCTTGGACCCGGTCTCGCGGCACAAAAACCCGCCAGGCAACCGCCCGGCACCGCGCCCGTCGTTAATGACGCCGATCCCGCCTTGGGCGCCCGGGATCCCGGCATCGAAAAGCGGGATCGGCGTCATTCTTCGCGGGCGTAACCTTTCGCGGGCATCACCGTTCGCGGGCGCCATTTTTCCGCAGATGACGCGCCGGCGGCCTGAATCGGGGAGGAGTTGGTGTTACGCGGCTTCCACAAACTGCTCGATTTTGGCGCGGATGCCGTCGAAGTGGCTGCTGAGCAGGGCCGCAGCGGCCACGGAATCCTGAGCCACGACCGCATCGTAGATGCTGCGGTGTTCGGCAGCGGTGCGCACCAGGTCCGTACCCTCGGTGCCGATCTCCATGTGGATCTTGCGGTACACCTTCCAGAAGACACACATCAGGTTCATGAGCAGGTCGTTGCCGAGGGGCTCGAAAAGCAACCGGTGGAATTCCGCGTCGGCCTCCACGAACTGCTCGCCGCGCTGCGCCAATTCCTCCATGGTGTCCACAACGGCTGCGATGCGAGCCAGGTGTTCGTCGCTGACCACGGCAATGCACGCGCTGATGAGACCGGATTCAAGCGCCTGCCGGATGTCGACCAGCTGCAGGGCCTCCACACCTTCGTGGCGCAGGGACAATCGCCCCCGAAAGGTCAGCCCGTCCGTCAAGGCTGCAAAGTTGCTCGGCGCCACAAACATGCCGAACCCATGCCGAATTTCTATGACGCCCAACGCCTGCAGAACCTTCAGCGATTCACGCAGGGTGTTGCGGCCCACGCCGAGAACTTCGCAGAGTTCGTTCTCGGTGGGCATGGGGTCCCCCGCCGCGAGGTCCCGCTCCAGAATGAGCTCCATAATGTCCGCCTGGAGCGCGCGCAGCCGCGCCTGGGCACTGAATCGGGCCTTCGGAACTGCGTTCGAAATGGACAATTAAACTCCTCAGAAGAATGTGCAGCTCGGGCCGCCTGCCGTTCACGCAAGCGGTGAAGGTGCAGGCGGACTGTTCCCGAGTTACCCCAATATTTGATCCGCCGGAGTGCGGCGCCTTCGCTGGGCGCCGGATGCTCGCCAAGGTGATCTAAGACATAGAATATCGGATGTCCAATGACTTTCCTACCATTTTCAGCCAGCCGGATGATTCCCGCGCCCGGCGCGTTTGGCCGTGACACCTTTCCGGTCCCGTCCCGCCACGCCGCAGCCACAGACCCGCCGCACCTCAGATACAGCTCAACCCCATCCCCCGGCCCGGGCCTGCCGAGACCAAAATGAGACCTGCCCACCACTTGACCTGACCCTGTGATGACGATTACAGTTTCAGTACAAGCATCGGACGTCCTACATCCGATAAGTAATCTACGAATGGTGAGTCCACAGAATGAGCAATATTCTTCAGAACCTGCCTGCGACATCGGCGTCGCGT
>JBDTAA010000214.1:0-5959 GCA_039924805.1 Cryobacterium sp. | reverse complement strand
CCGCCGCCGTATTTCAGGTTGCTGCTGGTGCTTTCAGCTGGCTAGTTCTTCACCGACACGATCGTCGAGAAGCCGGAGGTGCCGTAGCGCACGAGCCCGAGATAGTCGGTTCCGCGCTGCAGTCCCGTCCACGATGCCGTGTAGCTCGTCTTCACTCCCTGCACTCCCTGGAGGGGGTTGGGCGCGACGGTGAACCGACCGGTTCCGGAGTTGGGGCTCACCGAGAACGTTTTCAGGTTGTACTTGTCGGTGCCGCTGAAGACCGACACGATGACCTGGTAGTACCCGGCCTCCGGGTTGATCAGGTCGACGTGCTCGTCGGTCGCCGCAGTGGCCGACTGCCAGCCCGCCACCGGGTTGCCGCCCTTGCCGTCCAGCTGGTAGACGATGAGGTCGAGGTCGGCCGAGTCGGTCAGCGAGTCGAGGTCGAAGCGCTGCGCGAGGGTTCCCTTCGGAACCTTCACGTCGAAGGCGATCTCCGCGCCGGGAGTGCCTTCCCCCGTGTACGGCTGGGTCCTGCTGCCCTTGTTGTCCTTCAGCAGCACGCCGGCGGTGAGGCCGTCCGCCTTCAGGGCGATGGGACCGCTCGCACCGGGCGTCACGGTGACCTTCACCGAGCCGGTGCGGCCGGTGCCGTCAACGACGCTGGGAGCCTCCATCGTGACCGGCTTGACCGCCAGCGGGCTGTGCACCACCGTGGTGCCGCTCGTCCAGTTGAGCGACCCGGTTGCGAAGGTGTCGAGGGTCGCGGTCGTACGGGTGAACGTCACCGTGTACGACGCGACATCCCCGGCCGCGAGCACCATCGACGACGGGCTGACCACGACGTCGATGCCGGCGAGGCCCGTCACCAGCGGCGTGAACGTTCCCGCCTGTGTCGCGGTGACCGTGCGGGTGATGGTCTCGGTTCCGGTGAGGGATCCGATGCCGATGGAGGGCAGGTTGAGGTTCGACGGATCGACCGCGGTGACCGCGTCGGAGCCGCTCCAGGTGTACCCGGCGCCCTTGATGTAGGACCACCAGTCGCTCGACCCATTGAGGTAGACGAGCCCCGGGTTGAAGAACTTCTTCGGGTCAACGTGTCCGGCGCCCTGGGTGAACGGGTTGGTCACTTCCGCGCCGGCTCCGTTCCGCGTGTTGTAGGCGGTGGTCATGAAGGCCGACTTCACCTCGGCCGGGGTGGCCGTGGGCTTCTCGCCGAAGTACAGGGCCGCGAGTCCGGCCATGTGCGGCGACGACATCGACGTTCCGGACAGGAACTTGTAGGTGCCTGCCTCGCCCTGGGCATTGGCGCCGTCTGCGAGAATGGCGACACCGGGGGCGGAGATGTCCGGCTTGATGATGTCACTGCCATCTGCCAGCACGGGTCCGCGCGAGGAGAAGCCCGCGACCTGGGGTACCGGCGGGGTTGTGCCCAGCTCGTTGCCCTGGCTGAGCGCCACCGTGGCACCAGTGGTGCCCGCGTAGGCGAATGCCACGTCGAAGGCCTCGGCGTTGAGGTGCACGGTCGGTACGGAGTGCAGGTCGAGGTCGAGCGAACTCGGCGTCTTGTTCACCAGCACCATGCCGGTGCCGCCTGCCCGCAGTACCTCGGCCGACTTGTCAACCCGCGCGTACACGCCGCGCTGGCAGAACACGATCTTGCCCGCCACCTTGGCCGGGTCGAGCGAGTTGGGGCCGCACAACAGCGGGTTTGTGCCGCCCGTGGCCGCGACAAGGTCGCCGCGTACGAGCGGGCCGGTCAGGCCACCCGCGGGGACGGTGATCGAGCCACCGGCGTAGGCCGGGCCGCTGCCAAAGGTGGCGGTGGCCTCGTAGCTCGGGATGGTGCTGGCCGCGACGGTGGTGATCCACGGCGAGGCGTTGTCCAGCGTCGAAGCGCCGGGGCCGGAGTTTCCGGCCGAGGCTGCCACGAAGATGCCGGCCTCCGCCGCTCCGAGGAAGGCGAAGTCGGTGGCGGAGACGGTGGTCTGGGCCGCCCCTCCTCCGATGGAGAAGTTGATCACGTCGACGCCGTCGGCCGTGGCCTGGTCGATCGCCTGGACGAGGTCGCTGGTGGCGCATCCGTCGTCGGTCTGGCTCACCGGGTCGGGGCCGGACCAGCAGACCTTGTAGGCCGCGATCTTCGCCGCGGGCGCGACGCCGGAGATGGTGCCGAAGTCGATGCCGCCCACCGATGCTGCGACGCCGTGGTTGCCGACCGCCGTGCTGCCGGTGTGCGAACCGTGTCCGTTGCCGTCGCGGGGGGAGGCGTACTCGCCCGTGCTCTCGGTGCCGATCCGTGAGGCTCCAAAGCCGTCGACGTAGTAGCGGGCACCGACGATCTTCGTGCTGCAGTCCGCGGCGGTGAACTGGACGCCGGTGACGCAGGCACCCGTGAAGGTACCGCCGTCTGCCTTGGCGAATGTGACCGTTCCATCGGCCGCGAGGTACGGCGTGGTCGTGCTGACGGTCGTGCCCAGCGGGGCTCCGGCGAAGGAGGCGTTCTCCGGCGCGATCCCGGTGTCGACGATCCCGACGACGACGCCGGCGCCTGCCGTGTCGACCCCCCCGGTGGACTCCCAAACGCCGCCAAGCCCGCTGGCGTCGCCGAGACCGAGGAATTCGGTAGACGACTGCGCCGTGATGTGGCGGATCGAGTCCTTCTCGACCGCCATCACCGCGCGGTCCGCGTACAGCTTCGCGGCCTGGGCCGCGGTGAGGTTCGCGGTGAAGCCGTTGATGGCGGTGGTGAAGGAGGCGCGAACGCTCACGCCGGCGTCTGCGGCGATCTTCTTCTGCTCGGACTTCAGATGCCCGGCGTAGGCCTTTGCGTTCTTGGATCGGGCGTCGAGCTGCTTGCCCTTCGCCGGCTTCGTTCGCTCGTACCCGGCGACTCCGCCGGTGTAGGTGGCAACGGCGCTGGCGGCCAGGGTGACCACGTAGCGGCCGGCCTCGAAGCTGGCGGCCGGCTTGGCCGTCGCGGCGGTGGGTGCGGGCTGCGGGGCCGCGGTTGCCGCGGTGCCGCCGAGGAGGGCCGCGGCCGCCACCATGCCGACGGTCAATGTGACGGCGGTTGCGCTGCGAAGCCGCGCCTTGCCTGGTCGTGGTTCGCGGTCCGAGGTGCTGAGTCGCCGTGGGGTCACGTGCGGTGTCCAATCCGTTCGTCGTTGAATGGGATGCTGGCCCCCTCATGAGGGACGCGCACGATTCCGAAACTAGCCGATAACTGGCGCATTGTGTCGATCATGACCCCCGAACTGGGGGCACAATTTTCAGTCCTTAACGACCGAGGCCGGCACGCGCACGGGCGCCGCCACGACGCGGGCCGCGGCGTCCCTGCGGCCGCCGATGGCGCGCAGCGCGCCCAGGATCGTGGCGAGGTCGACCAGTTCCTGGCTCAGCGCGCCCGCGGTCGCGGGGATGAATCCGAACGCCGCCAGGATCATCAGGCCGAAACTCAGCGCGATGCCGAGCCAAATGCTCTGCAGGGCGATCCGGACGGTGTCCTGGCCGATGGCAACCGCGCGCGCCGTTCGCGACAGGTCGTCGAGCAGGATGACGATGTCGGCGGACTCGCTGGCGGCTGTCGCCCCTTTGGCCCCCATGGCAATGCCGACGTCCGCGGCCGCGAGCACGGGGGCGTCGTTCACCCCGTCACCCACCATGATCACCGGGCGGCGAGAGATCGCTCGCACGGCGTCCACCTTGTCGCCCGGCAAGCAGTCGGCCTGCACGTGAGCGACCCCGACCTGCCGGGCGACGTGTTCCGCAGTGGGCCTGGCGTCCCCGGTGAGCATGACGGTGTCGCGCACGCCGAGGGCGGCGAAGGCCGCGATGGTCTCCCGCGCGTTGCCCCGCACCCGGTCTCCTGCCACGATGCTTCCGGCGTAGCGTCCATCGACGGCCACGTAGATCGCCAGTTCGCCTCCGTCCAGCGTCGTTGCCGCGGCATCCGGGGCAGCGTCCGCGATGAATGACAGCTTGCCCACCGACACCTCCCGGTCGCCGAATCGGGCGACGACCCCGTTCGCCGGCACCTCGCGGGCGTCGGCCGTCGTCTCGAGGTCGAGGCCGAGGCCCCGGGCCGCCGCGATGACGGACTGGGCGAGCACGTGTGACGAGTACTGTTCGGCGGAGGCCGCGAGCGCGAGCAGTTCCCGCTCGTCGAACGGTTTCTGCGGGCGCACGGCGGTGAGGGCCGGCTGGCCGTGGGTGAGCGTGCCGGTCTTGTCGAACACGACCGTGCGAGCACGCGCGATGGTCTCAAGCACACCGCCGCCCTTGACGATGATTCCGTTGCGGGCCGCTCGGCTCATTCCGCCCATGAACGCGACCGGAGCCGAGATGAGAAGCGGGCAAGGCGTTGCGACGACGAGGACCTCGGCGAAACGCGCCGGATCACCGGAAAGCGCCCAGGCGACGCCGGCGATCGCCAGCGACACCAGCGTGAACGGAACGGCGTAACGGTCGGCCAGGCGAACGACGGGTGCCCGGCTGGCCGCGGCCTCCTCGACGAGGGCGATTATCTGCTGGTACTGGCTATTCGCCGCGGTGGCGGTGGCCGTGAGGGTCGCCGCGGCCTGACCGTTGATGGACCCGCTGAGAACCGGGTCGCCGGTTCGACGATCGACCGGGAGGCTCTCGCCGGTGAGGGAGGATTCGTCGAGGGCGGCGCTGTCCGAGACGAGGTCGCCGTCGACGGGGACGATCTCGGCGGGCCGCACGAGGAGGACGTCACCCACCCGCACCTCCGCGGCCGGGACATCCTCCACCTCGGACGCCCGATTCAGGCGGTGAGCGATCTGCGGGGCGCGCTTCAGCAGGGCGTTGAGCTCCCGCTTGGCCCTGTTGACGGCGTAGTCCTCGAGGGCGGCGCCACCCGAGAGCATGAGCACGATGATGAGCGTGGCGACGTACTCGCCGACCAGCACGGTCGCGACGATCGCCGTGATCGCAAGGAAGTCGATCCCGAAGCTGCCTCGGCGCAGCGCCTTCGCCATCCCCACGGCCTCGATTCCCGCGACGAGCAGACCGAACCCGCTGAACAGCCACTGCACGGCCGACCCGGCGCCGGCGGCCCAGAGGGCGAGTCCGGCCAGCGCGACCACGATGGTCGCGGCGACGATCGGGTACCGGCGGGCGGCGTGCACAAGGCTTCGCATCACCACATTCTTCTCCGCGATAACGTCTCTCGCCAGCAAGGAGAGGCTCGCCTTACCGCCGCGGGCGCGAAAAAAGGCCCCCTGATGCGGATCCAGGGGGCCTTCCGCGGTGGGATGGTTAGGCCAGGCGCGCCTGCAGGTTCTCGTCGATTGCCGCGAGGAACTCCTCGGTGGTCTGGAATGCCTGGTCGGGGCCGACCAACAGGGCGAGGTCCTTGGTCATCTTGCCGCTCTCGACGGTCTTGATGACGACGTCCTCGACGGTGTGCGAGAACTCGATCAGGGCCGCGTTGTTGTCCAGCTTGCCGCGGTGCGCGAGCCCGCGGGTCCACGCATAGATCGAGGCGATCGGGTTGGTCGAGGTGGGCTTGCCCTGCTGGTGCTGACGGTAGTGACGCGTGACCGTGCCGTGCGCGGCCTCGGCCTCGACGACCTTGCCGTCCGGTGTGGAGAGCACGCTGGTCATCAGCCCGAGCGAGCCGAATCCCTGCGCCACGGTGTCCGACTGGACGTCGCCGTCGTAGTTCTTGCAGGCCCAGACGTAGCCGCCCTCCCACTTCATGGCGGATGCGACCATATCGTCGATCAGGCGGTGCTCGTAGGTGAGGCCGGCAGCCTCGAACTTCTCCTTGAACTCCGAGTTGAATACCTCTTCGAAGATGTCTTTGAAGCGACCGTCGTAGGCCTTGAGGATCGTGTTCTTCGTCGAGAGGTACACCGGGTAGTTGCGGCTCAGGCCGTAGTTGAGCGAGGCGCGGGCGAAGTCGACGATCGACTCGTCGAGGTTGTACTGCACCTGTGCGACACCGTCTCCT
>JBDTAA010000213.1:0-7183 GCA_039924805.1 Cryobacterium sp. | reverse complement strand
TGCCGAAGACGACGTCGACGTAGGGCGCCTTGGCGGTGATCGTGGCGCGATCCTTCTGCGCCAGGCAGCCACCGACGGCGATCTGCATGCCGTCGTGGCGTCGCTTGACGGATGCCAGGTAGCCGAGGTTGCCGTACAGCTTGTTGTCGGCGTTCTCCCGCACCGCGCAGGTGTTCAGCACGACGATGTCGGCCTCCGCGCCGTTGGCGGGCACGTAGCCGGCCGCCTCGAGTGACCCGCTGAGCCGCTCCGAGTCGTGAACGTTCATCTGGCAGCCGAAGGTGCGCACCTCGTAGGTGCGTGCGTGGCCCTCGGCGTCGATGGCGGCCGGCGACCGTGCGATGAGGCCCGGCTGGGTCGTGGACGGCGTGGCACTGTCGGGTGGTGCGGTCAAGCTGGTCATAGTGGATCTAGTTTACGTTTTCCGACGGATGCCTCGCGCCAGGCTCCCCGAACCCGCTGGCCGGCCGGTGGCTAACGGAACCGTACGGACGATGACGTGCCGCCGGAGCGTGACTCCAGCGCCGCCTTGACGGCCAGTCGCACCGCGCCTGAGCTGTAGCCCTTGCGCATGAGGAACCCGGTGAGCCTGCGGTCGATCGTCTTTTCGTCGAAGCGTTCGAGCTGGCCGACGCGTTTGACGGCCAGATCGATGGCGCGCTCCGCCTCGTCGTCGGGCAGCTCCTCCAGCTTTTCGAGGATGAGGTTGGCGTCGAGGCCCCGCCGGCGCATCTCCGCCTGCACGCCCGTTCGGCCGAGGCCCTTGCGTTCGTGGTGACTGTGGACGATCTGGTCGGCGAGTTTTTCCTCGTCGATGTAGTGGAGCTCGGCGAAGCGCTCGACGATTTCGTGGGCCTCCTGCGCGTCGATGTCGGTCCCGCGGAGGATCGTCAGCGCCTCGGACACGGACAGCGAGCGGCCCCGGAGACGGTGCAGCAGCACCTTCTCCGCCCGTTCGCGCTCCGCGCCGGCCTCCCCTGCGCTGGCGTCGGCGGCGCCGGCCTCGGCACCGTCGATCCCCGCGTCGGAGTCCGGCCCGCGCCGGCTCTGGCCCCGGCCATGGCCTTGGCCCTGGCCCTGCTCATTGGGCGGAACCACACCCGGAAGGTAGGTCACGGGCGCCAATGCACCGGCCTGCGCTGCGCCGCCCGTCTCTGGATCGGCTGCTTCGAAGTGCACCATGCCCGTGACCTGCCTTACGTGTTGTGGATCGTGTGCCGGATATTCCGGATCGTGCACGCGGTGCGCCGGAGCTACGCGCCCTTGCGGGCGGTGAGCTTGGTCTGGATCGACTCGACCTTGGCGCCCTCCTTGGCGGTGGCCTCCACCGCAGCTGCCGCGGTCGCCGCTTCCTTCGCGGCCTTGGCAGCAGCGATACCCTCCGGGCCAACGCCGAGCTTGAGGAGGATCTTCCTCTCGATGTCGTTGGCCATGTCCGGGTTCTTGAGCAGGAAATTGCGCGAGTTCTCCTTGCCCTGGCCGAGCTGGTCGCCGTCGTAGGTGTACCAGGCGCCGGACTTCTTGACGATGCCCTGGTCGACTCCGAAGTCGATCAGGCTGCCCTCGCGGGAGATGCCGACGCCGTAGATGATGTCGAATTCGGCCTGCTTGAACGGCGGTGCCATCTTGTTCTTGACGACCTTGACCCTGGTGCGGTTACCGACGGCTTCCGTGCCGTCCTTGAGGGTTTCGATCCGTCGGATGTCCAGCCGCACGGAGGCGTAGAACTTGAGCGCCTTGCCGCCGGCGGTGGTCTCCGGGCTGCCGAAGAACACACCGATCTTCTCGCGCAGCTGGTTGATGAAGATCATGGTGGTGTTGGTCTGGCTGAGGCCACCGGTGAGCTTGCGCAGGGCCTGCGACATGAGGCGGGCCTGGAGACCGACGTGCGAGTCACCCATTTCTCCCTCGATCTCGGCGCGGGGCACGAGGGCCGCGACCGAGTCAATGACGATCAGGTCGATGGACCCGCTTCGCACGAGCATGTCGGCGATTTCGAGGGCCTGCTCACCCGTGTCGGGCTGGGAGACGAGGAGGGCGTCGATGTCGACGCCGAGCTTCCGGGCGTATTCGGGATCGAGGGCGTGTTCCGCGTCGATGAAGGC
The DNA here is from genome assembly GCA_039924805.1 of Cryobacterium sp. Taxonomy (GTDB): domain Bacteria; phylum Actinomycetota; class Actinomycetes; order Actinomycetales; family Microbacteriaceae; genus Cryobacterium. The sequence continues at coordinate 5,078 of JBDTAA010000213.1, read as the reverse complement.
CGCGATGCCTCCGCCCTTCTGCGCGTTGGCGATGGCGTGCAGGGTGAGCGTGGTCTTGCCGGAGGACTCCGGACCGTAGATCTCTACGATGCGGCCGCGCGGGAGCCCGCCTATGCCCAGCGCGACGTCCAGGGCGATGGATCCGGTGGAGATCGTCTCCACGGGGGCGCGCTCGTCGCTGCCGAGGCGCATGACGGAGCCCTTGCCGAACTGGCGGTCGATCTGGGCGAGGGCCGATTCGAGGGCCTTCTCGCGATCTGCTGCTGATGCCATGGTCGTTCTCCTTCGGTCATGCGTTTCGGCGCCTATAGGCTGTCGTCGCGTTTAACGGGAAGACCCCGATAACCCTCTCGACAAGGCAATTGCTCTCTGTCTGTGACGAATTTGACACTACGCCGGACCTCCGACACTGGTCGGAAATGCCGGCGGAGGTGAACAAGCCGTCTTCGACTTCTGCTGTTGAGGAGCCTACCAATATCCGAACAGGTATTCGAGGATTCGGGGCGGCCGAGCCGCGGCGTGTCGAAGCGCACGCGGCGCGGGATGGCGGATGGCTCGGCCGAAAGCAGCCGCCGCGAAGCGGCGAAGGAGGGCGTGTTACTTGTGCGCGGCGGGAAGCCCGGCGCCGTACCAACGGTTCTTGGGCACATCCGTCTCGACACACAGGGCAAGCCAGACGTCGCGGGCGGGAGTGCCGCCCGCGAGGGCCTGGTCTGCGGTGCGACCGCCGAGCGGGGTCAACACCAGATCGCGGGTCAGAACCCGCCCGTAGGCGTCGCCGAACTCGTCTTTCAGCGCTTGCCGAAACTCACTCAATCGCACAAATACCTACTCAGCCGCCGAGGGCGCCCTAGCGAGCCATGAATGTGGAGTCGAAGTTACTGACGAACTCCTCCGGCACGGTGTCCGGGAAGGGTTCGAGACCTTCGATGATGGCGAGACGATCGCCGACCTCACGCATGATGACCGATATCGGGGTTTCCAGCGCGTCCGCGACGGAAGCGAGAATCTCCGAAGAAGCTTCCTTCTGACCTCGCTCGACCTCGCTCAGATAGCCCAGTGCCACACTGGCCTTGCTGGCAACCTGGCGAAGGGTACGCCCCTTTTGCAGGCGGAAGTCCCTGAGTACATCACCGATTTCTTGACGTACAAGAATCATCGGAACCTCCTTCTCATGAAACTGGATAATCTGTGTCCATCACGACCGGGTTCGTGCTGGCAGGTGGCCTACGTTACCGCAACCATCCGACACAGCCAGAATACCCATGATCACTGGAGTTTCCTTGTGAACCGGGGACCTGTAAATCGCGAATCCTTGTCTGTAACCGGAGTTGGGCCGCAACTATTCCGACGAATCCAGGGCGATTATCTCGCGCACGGCTTCGATGGCCCGGGCGACGGTTTCCGTGCGGATCTCCGTTCGGTCGCCGGCGAGGCTGAGCGGAAACGCCCACGCTCGATTTCCGGCGGCGACCCCCACGAATACCGTGCCCGGTTCGTGGCCGTCCGTAGCCTCCGGGCCCGCCACACCGGTCGTGGAGACGCCGATGTCGGCCCGCTCGCCACCGACGGCCAGGTGGGTGCGCACGCCGATCGCCATCTCCCTGGCGACATCCGGATGCACCGGCCCGTGCACGTTGAGGATGCTGCTGTCCACCCCGAGGAGTGTGTGCTTGAGCTCGGTCTGGTAGGCGACCACTCCCCCGTTCACGACGACGGATGCGCCAGGTACACGCACGAGCTCGGCCACCAGGAGCCCACCGGTGAGGGATTCGGCCACCGCGATCGTCAGGTGCCGCGCCGTGAGCTCGGCGATCAGGAGTGCGGTGGGGTCGGCGCCTGCCTCGTCGCCCTGGCCGGCCGGGTCAGGCATGGCTGCGGCGATTCCGGCGCTCGCGCCAGCCTGCGGCAAGGTAGTCGATGCCGGTCACGACGGTGAGGATGAGGGCCAGCGCCATGGCGACGGTGTTGACCCAGTTCACCCAGTCGCCCAGCAGGAGCCACAGGGGCACGAGAGCGAGCGAGATGGCAACGGACTGGAAGATGGTTTTGAGCTTGCCGCCCCGCGAGGCCGGGATGACATGGTCGCGGAGCATGACGAACCGGAAGACGGTGATGCCGATTTCACGGGCCAGGATAACGATCGTGACCCACCACGGCAGCTCGCCGAGGATGGACAGCCCGATCAGCGCCGCACCCGTGAGCACCTTGTCGGCGATCGGGTCGAGGAGCTTGCCGAGGTCGGTGACGAGATTTCGCCTCCGGGCGATGGCGCCGTCGATGCCGTCGGTGGCGATGGCGAGGATGAAGAGCACGGCGGCGGCCCAGCGCAGGGCTCCGTCTTGCCCGGCGTCCGCCAGCAGCATCCAGAAGAACACCGGCGCTAGCAGGATTCGAATGACCGTGATCAGGTTCGGCAGGTTCCAGTTGCTGGGCGCGTGGGGAGAGAGCGGTGCGGCCATGGTGGATCAGTCCCTGTCGGTCAGTTGCCAGGCGTCTTCATCGCCGGACGCGTCCTCTTCAGGATAGTCTTCGGTCATTTTCGCCACCGGATCGTCGGAGTACCGCGGGTCTGGGGCGGCATTGGCCGGAGGGTAGGCGGCCGCGTGTTGGTTCGCGGCGTGCTGTTCGGCATCCGAACCGCGGAGCTTGGCGAGCACCCCGGCCAGCTGCTCCGCGCTGACGAGCACGTCGCGCGCCTTGGAGCCCTCGGAGGGGCCCACGATCTCGCGGGACTCCAGCAGGTCCATCAGGCGTCCCGCCTTGGCGAAGCCGACGCGGAGCTTGCGCTGCAGCATCGAGGTCGACCCGAACTGGGTGGAGACCACGAGTTCGGCCGCGGCGAGCAGAACCTCGAGGTCGTCGCCGATGTCGGAGTCGATCTCCTTGCGCGGGGCGACCATGGCGACATCCGGCCGGTAGTCCGGGCGGGCCTGCCGAGTGACGTGCTTGACGACCTTCTCGATCTCGGCTTCGTTGACCCAGGCACCCTGCACGCGGATGGCCTTGGAGGCGCCCATGGGCAGGAACAGGGCGTCACCCTGGCCGATGAGCTTGTCGGCGCCCGGCTGGTCGAGGATGACCCGCGAATCGGTGACGCTGGTGACGGCGAAGGCGAGGCGCGAGGGAACGTTGGCCTTGATCAGGCCGGTCACGACGTCGACGCTGGGGCGCTGGGTGGCGAGCACCAGGTGGATTCCGGATGCGCGCGCCAGCTGGGTGATGCGCACGATGGAGTCCTCGACGTCGCGCGGGGCGACCATCATCAGGTCGGCTAGCTCGTCGACGACGACCAGGAGGTAGGGGTAGGGCTTGAGGGTGCGGGCGCTGCCGGCCGGCAGGACGATCTCGTTGCCGACGACGGCCTTGTTGAAGTCGTCGATGTGGCGGAAGCCGAAGCTGGCCAGGTCGTCGTAACGCATGTCCATCTCTTTGACGACCCACTGCAGGGCCTCGGCCGCCTTCTTGGCGTTCGTGATGATGGGGGTGATCAGGTGCGGCACGCCGGCGTAGGCGGCGAGCTCGACGCGCTTCGGGTCGATCAGCACCATCCGAACCTCGCTCGGCTTGGCACGCATGAGCAGGCTGGTGATCATCGAGTTGACGAAACTGGACTTACCGGAGCCGGTCGAGCCGGCCACGAGGAGGTGGGGCATCTTCGCGAGGTTGGCGATGACGAATCCGCCGCCGACGTCCTTGCCGACGCCGATGGTCATCGGGTGGGTGCTGTTGGTGGCTGTCGCGGAGCGGAGTACGTCACCGAGGGTGACGATCTCGCGGTCGGTGTTCGGGATCTCGATGCCGATGGCGCTCTTGCCGGGTATGGGCGACAGGATGCGCACCTCGTTCGAGGCGACGGCGTAGGAGAGGTTCTTGCTCAGCGCGGTGACCCGCTCCACCTTGACGCCCGGGCCGAGTTCGATCTCGTACTGGGTGACGGTGGGGCCGCGGGAGAACCCGGTCACCTTCGCATCGACCTGGAACTGGCGGAGCACCTCGGTAATGGACCGCACGATGTCGTCGTTGGCGGCGGAGCGCGCCTTCGCCGGGGGCCCGGCGATGAGCGTCGCCGCGGAGGGAAGCACATAGGGGGCGGTCGGCTGCGGCGCGGCGGGGGCCACGGGAGCAGCGGTCGGGGTGGCGTCGAGGTCGTCGAAGCCCGGCAGCACCTCGGTGAGGCCCTCGGGGTCGTCGGCGTGAAGGCCGATGACCTCCCCGTGGGGTTCGGTGTCGCCACTGAAGCGTTTGACGGCGTCTTCGGCGCGAGCCAGGTCCTGGAGGACCTCGGTGCCGTAGTGGTCGCGGTTCGGGTCGGTACTCTGCGCCGGTTCGAGGGCCGAATCAAAGCTGCCTCGCCCGTCGCCTCCGAGCAGCGTGGCGAGCGGGTCGGCGTCCGGCGCGTGGCCGCGTTCGACGCTGAGTGCACCGTCGAAATCGGGGTCTACTTCGCGCTTGCTGTTGTTCCGGCGCCACCACGGCAGGGCACTGTTGTCGCCCTCGCCGTCGACGCCGTCGAGTTCGACCTGCGCGGTCTTTCCCAGCTTCGCTTCCTTGGCGGCCAGGCGTTCCTCCGGGTCCAGCAGCTGGGCGCCGAACAGCCAGGCGTAGAGCTCCCGCGAACGCTCGGCGATCTTGTTCGGCGGGGTCCTCGTGACGATGAAGAGGCTGAGCAGGAGCAGTAGGATGACCACGATTGTCGCGCCGATCGAGGTGGTCAGCGCGATGAGCGGGGCGGCGATCATCCAGCCGATCACCCCGCCGGAGAGCGCCAGGGTCGGCATACCGTCGCTGGGGGTCGGCTGGCCGCCGAAGATGTGGCACAGCCCGGAGACGGAGACGAGGAGCACGGAGAGGCCGATGCCGACGCGGCCGTTGTCGTGGATCGAGCTGGGCTTGCGGAACAGCCAGACGGCGAAGAGCAGCATGATCACCGGCAACGCGAATGCGACCCGGCCGAACAGGCCGCCGAAGGTCCAGGCGTCGAAGGTGCGAGCGACGGGGTCGTTGATCAGGAACCATTCGATCACCGCGCCGACGATCGACAGGAGCACGAGGAAGAACGGGAGGCCGTCGCGGCG
>JBDTAA010000212.1:0-6511 GCA_039924805.1 Cryobacterium sp. | reverse complement strand
CCCCCACCACGGTCGAATAGGTGTCGGGGAAGGACGCGATCGTGGCGTGGATGTTCGCGGCCCTGGCGGCCGTCTCGAGCTCGGCATCGGTCGCGTCTGGTCTGGCGTAGCGCAGATTCTCGGCGATCGTGGCGTGGAACAGGTAGGTCTCCTGGCTGACAATGCCGATGTGGGAGACGAGCGACTTCTGCTCGAGCTCCCGCACGTCGACGCCGGAAAATACCACCCGCCCGGCCGACGCCTCGTAGAAGCGCGGGATGAGGTACGAAACGGTGGTTTTGCCGGCCCCTGATGGTCCCACGAAGGCGACGAACTGGCCGGGTTCGATGGTGAACGAGACCTCGTCGAGGGTGGGGCGGGAGTCGCCGCCGGCATCCGGGTAGCGGAATGTCACGCGGTCGAACTCCACCCGGCCGACGCTCTCGCCCCGGGTCGGCACGGCCGCCGCCGCCGGTGCGTCACCGATGGCGGGCACGAGATCGAGGTACTGGAAGATCCTCGCGAACAGGGCGCTCGAGGTCTGCAGGTCGAGAGCCACCCGCATCAATCCGAGCAACGGGAACAGCAGCCGGGCCTGCACGGTCGTGAAGGCAACGATGGTTCCGGGGGTGACGTCTGTGGTGCCGTTGAATACGAGCGCTCCGGCGATGAGGTAGACGATCGCCGGGATGCTGCTGAGGAACAGGCTGACCATGGCGAAGAACCACTGGCCACTCATCTGCTGGCTGATCTGCAGACGGATCTGGTTGCCGTTCTCGTCGGCGTAGCGCTTGATCTCCGCGTCCTGCCTGGTGAAACTCTTCGACAGCAGAATGCCGGAGACGCTGAGGGTCTCCTGGGTGATCGCCGTCATGTCGGAGAGCGATTCCTGGGTTTTTGAGGCGATCCGCGCCCGCACCTGTCCAACGCGGCGCTGCGCGATCACGAGGATGGGCATCAGGATCACGGCCACGATCGTGAGCTGCCAGTTCAGGAGGAGCATGGCCACGAACGCGGCGATCACCGTGACGACGTTGCCGAGCACGCTGGAGATCGTGTTGGTGAGCACGCTCGCCACTCCGCCGACATCGTTCTGCAGCCGTGACTGGATGACGCCCGTCTTCGTCTTCGTGAAGAAGCTGAGTTCCATCGCCTGCAGGTGGGTGAACAGGCGCACCCGGAGGGCACCCATCACCGTGTTGCCGACCGTGGCGGTGAGCCAGGTCTGCCAGACGCCGAGCAACACGCTGCCGAGATAGACCGCGATCATCAGGCCGACCAGGAGGGCAAGCCGCTCGAGGTTGGGGGTCCCGCCCGGCGGGAACAGGCCCTCGTCAAAGGCACGCTGGGTGAGCAGGGGCGGGATCACCGACATCGCGGCCCCGATGAGAACGAGAACGATGGTGACGGTGAGTTCGGCGCGGTGCGGCGCGAAGAGGCCGGCGATTCGACGCAGGAGGTTCGGGATGACCGGGGCCTCGGCGTTTTCGGCGCGCTGGGCCTCCACGTCCCCGCGGCTCACGCGGGAGCGCTGCCTGCCGTACTGGCTCGTCTGGCGCGGGCTCCCGCCGCCGTGCATTCCGCTCATACGCCTACCCTAAGCGCGAGCGCCGACGGGCCCGTCCCGGGGAACTAGCCCGTCGTCGAGCCCGCCAGCAGGCGCGGCACGGGCAGCAGGTCGATTGGTTCGTGACGAACGGCCAGCGCAGCAACGATGCTCAAAACGAGCCCGAGCGCTGACATCACCATGAAGCTCAACATCCAGCCGCCCGACACGGTGTAGAGCAAGCCAATACCCAGCGAGCCGGCGCCCGCCAGTGCGTAGCCGGCACCCTGCGCGAAGGCCGAGACGACGCCGGCGGTACCCGGATTGGCCGACATTGTCACGATCAGGCTGATCCCCAGGCCGAACGCCGCACTTTGAACGGCACCCAGTCCGCCGACCGCCCAGAAGACCTGCTCCGGGGGTGCAAAGTAGAGCCACAGCACCCCGGCCGCTATGGCCACGCCCAAGGAGGGGCCGACCCACAGCAGCAAGGCGCGATGCCTGGCGATGATCGGGGTGAGCATCGTGGGCACAAAACCCGAGATGCTGAACCAGGCGAGCAACCACCCCGCCTGCCCGGAGTCATACCCTCGCTCGGCCAACAGCAGCGGCATCCAGGCGGTCACGGCAAAGTAGAGCAGCGCCTGCACCCCGAACACCAGGGTGACTGCGACGATCGTGCCCGTCGAGCGCGGCGTGAAGACGAGGCGCGCGCTCGGCTCTCCCAGACCGCCACCGGCGCTCCGCATACGCGCCACCCCCATGAGCAAGGGCACCCCGGCCACCAGTGCGGGCAGGGCCCAGACTCCCCAGGCTACGTCGATGCGATGACCGGACGCCGCGTAGATCGGTGAGACGAAGGCTGCACCCAGTGCGGCGCCAACGCCGAAAGACATGCTGCTCAGCCCTACCCAGAGTCCGGAGGCATCGAGCGACTTGAGGAACTGCGGCAGAAGCGTGCCGGCCGCCATGATGGCCGCACCCACGAGAAACGTGCCAGGGAGCAGCAGCGGTGGCCACAGCACCCGGAGCAACAGACCGGCCGCGAGCGCCCACATCGCCCAGAGCAGCACACGTGCCACGCTGAAGCGACGCGCCAGCCACGGCCCGAGCGGCGCACTCAGCCCGAAGGCGATGACCGGCAGTGTAGCGAGAAGGGTCGACTCGACCGCGCTCAGCTCGAGCGCGCGCCGTGCCTGATCGAGCGTCGCCGCAACCGTCGTGACGGCCGGTCGCAGGTTGATTCCGATGAGGAGAGCGGAGCTGAGCCCGAGGAGTCGAGCGCTTCCCTGTCGAGCGCGGGGCTGTTCAGAAGCCGAGAACACGGAGACCATCGGCCACGATCCGACCGTCATGCAGAACGGTACGGTCGGCGCCTCGATCCATCACCGCGCTCGTCACGGTCTCACCATCGACCAGAAGCAGATCGGCGCGGTCGCCGATGGCGACCCCCGGTCGATCCGCGACACTCGCGAGGCGAGCGACATCGCGGTTCATGATGCTCGCCCCACCCATCGTGGCCACGGCGAGCGAGTGCTCAATCAGCTCGTCTCGACGGAAGTTGTTGGTGAACGCCAGCTGCCATGTGCGGTCGAGCATGTCGCAGTTGCCGTACGGGCTCCAGTAGTCGCGCTGGCCGTCCTGGCCGAGGCCGACGCGCACGCCGGCCTCGGTGAGCGCCACGAGCGAGAGTTGACGGCTCACCGAGGGTGCGACCGTGGTCATTGAAACGTCGAGCTCGGCGAACTCCTCGATCAAGCGACGGCTCACGGCCTCGGACACCGAACCCAGCTCGTAGGCGTGTGACAGGGTGACCTTGCCCTGCATGCCGAGCGCCCGGGTGCGCTCGAGAACCAGCTCGGTACTGAACACACCAAGTTCGCCGGGCTCGTGCAGGTGGATGTCGACCTCGACCTGATACTTCTCGGCCAGCCCGAAGACGATGTCGAGGTGCTTGGCGGGATCGCGGTCGAGTTGACTGGGATCGATTCCGCCCATGACATCGGCGCCCTGTTTGAGCGACTCTTCGAGCAGTTCCACCGTGCCCGCTTCGCGCAGGATGCCGGCCTGGGGAAAAGTCATGATCTGCACGTCGGCGTGGTCAGCGAACTTCTGCTTCGCCGCCATCACGGCATCGAACTTCGCGAGTCCGCAGTCCACGTCGACCTGCGCGAATGAGCGCACGCGGGTGGTGCCCCTGGCGATCATCTGTTCGAGTGTCCCAGCGACGCGCTCCTCGATGCCCACCTCGGCGGTGCGCCAGTTGTTGCGGTCGTTCATCATCATCGTCCAGACACCGGGGCCACCCGTGTGCGGCCGGAACGGCAACCCGATTCGGGTCGAGTCGAGGTGCACGTGCACGTCGCTGAAGGAGGGAACGACAAGACGTCCGCGGCCGTCGATGGCCTCGGCGCCGGCATCCGGCGCAGACGGCGCGTCAGTGGCTGCGTGCGGGGTGATCGCGGCAATGCGCCCGTTCTCGATGAGCAGGTCGACGGGCTCGGCGCCCCAGGGGCGAACGTTTCGAATCAGCAAGGTGTGTGTCTTTCGGGTCAGGAGGTACGTGTAGCGAGCAATGTGGCTGCGGTGGCTGGGTGGTGGCAGGCGAGTTCGCCTCGAGGCGCCTCGCCTATGCATCGGCGTTGTTGGATATCGCTGAGACCAGAGAACACGGGGCAGCGAGTGCGAAAGACGCAGCCGCTCGGCGGGTCGGTGGGCTTGGGCAAATCTCCGGTGAGGCGGATGCGACCCGCGCGGGATGCGGTCGGGTCGGGCTGTGGAACGGACGACAATAACGCGCGCGTGTACGGGTGCTGCGGAGCGCCAAAGACCTGGCTGCAGCTGCCGAACTCCATCACCTTGCCGAGATACATGACCGCGATCGAGTCGGCGAAGTGCTTGACAACCGAAAGGTCGTGGGCGATGAACAGATAGGAGATGCCGGTGTCAGCCTGGATGTCCTGCAACAGATTAATGACCTGCGCCTGCACCGAAACGTCGAGAGCGGAGACGGGCTCGTCGCAGACGATGATCTCAGGCTCAAGGGCGAGGGCCCGGGCTATGCCGACGCGCTGTTTCTGTCCCCCTGAGAACTCGTGCGGAAATCGGTTGTAGTGCTCGGGGCGCAGACCCACCCGGTCCATGAGTGATTCGACGCGTTTTTTCAGGCCCTCCGGCGGCGAGATACGCTGAGCGATGAGCGGCGCAGCGATGGCCGAGCCCACTGTCTGTCGCGGATTGAGCGAGGAGGCCGGATTCTGGAAGACCATCTGCATGCGCCGTCGAAACGCCATCAGGTCGCGGCCACGCAGTGAGGCAACATCCGTGCCCTCGATCAGGATGCGGCCGGCCGTCGGTTCGAGCAGACGCATGAGCAGTCGACCCGTGGTCGACTTGCCGCATCCGGATTCGCCGACGAGTCCGAGTGTCTGGCCGCGTCCCAGGCTGAAGGAGACTCCATCGACGGCTTTGACAACGGCCCGCGAACCGCCGAGCGGACCGGAGCGCAGCTGAAAGTGCTTGCTGAGGCCTTCGACCTCAAGAAGTGGAGTGGTCACAGAACGAGCTCCGATCCGGCCAGGACCTGTGCCGGCGAGAGGTGGCAGCGGGAGCGATGCTCCGCCGTGCCGCCGAGCTCCGGGCGCGCGGTGTGACAGCGATTGTCGGGCACGAGGGCGGCGAAATCGCAGCGATCGGCGAAGAGGCATCCCGTCGGCAGGTCGAGCAGGGAAGGCGGGAACCCGGGGATCGGCATGAGCCTGCCCCGCTCGTCGGCCATCGAGGGCATGGAGGAGAGCAGCCCACGCGTGTACGGATGCGCCGCCTCGGAGAAGACATCGGTGACACTGGCCTGTTCGACGCATTGGCCGCCGTACATCACGACGACCTTTTCGCACACCTCGGCCACGACGCCAAGATCGTGGGTGACGAGGATGACTGCGGAGTTTGTCTCCGCCTGCAGCGACGAGATGAGATCGAGAATCTGCGCCTGCACGGTGACGTCGAGCGCGGTGGTCGGCTCGTCCGCGATCAGAAGCTCGGGTTCGCAGATGAGGGCCATGGCGATCATGGCTCGCTGGCGCATGCCGCCGGAGAACTGATGAGGGTAGGAATCGTAGCGGGCGACGGGATCAGGAATCCCCACACGGTTCAGCATGTCCATCGCGGCGGCCTTGGCGGCCTTACGGTTCACTGGGTTGTGCACCGAATACGCTTCCGCAATCTGCCGGCCGACAGTGTAGAAGGGATGCATCGCCGAGAGCGGGTCCTGGAAGATCATGCCGATCTTCTTGCCCCGGTAGCCTCGCATCCGCTGCTCGGAGATGCCGACGAGGTCGACGCCCTCAAACAGGATCTCACCGGTGACCCGGGCACTCGTGCCCTTGAGCAGGCCCATGAGGGCCTGACTCGTCACGGTCTTGCCCGATCCGGACTCGCCTACGATGGCAACGGTCTCGCCACGTTCGACGCGCAAGTCCATGCCGTTCACCGCCTGCACGAGACCGTCGTCGGTGGGAAAGGTGACACCGAGGTTACGGATGTCGAGAAACGGTTGGGTCATCAGCTGAGCCTCACTCGTGGGTCGACGAACGCATACGCCATGTCGACGAGGACGTTCGCGGTGATGATGAAGAAGGCCGCCAGCATCGTGATCGCCATGGTGACGGGCAAGTCGCCCGAGGTGGCGGCACGAACTGCGGTGAATCCGAGGCCCGGTACGGAGAAGATCTGCTCCGTGAGCACCGCACCACCGAGAAGAGCGCCGATGTCGAGGCCCAGCATCGTGATGATCGGGGTGATTCCGGCACGCACACCGTGACCAAAGGTGACCGCGCGTGGCGAGAGCCCCTTGGCCCTGGCCGTGCGCATGAAATCTTCACCGAAGGTCTCGATCATGTTGTTGCGTGTGATGCGAATGTATTGTGCGCTGAAGAGAACGGCAAGAGCGATCCACGGCAGGAGGTAGTTGAGCGCCCACGCGCCCGG
>JBDTAA010000211.1:0-7291 GCA_039924805.1 Cryobacterium sp. | reverse complement strand
TGGGCTGCTCGATCATGGTGATGGGAGGATCCATCACGGCCGCCCACGAGCTGTCGTCGAAGCCGATTAGGGATATGTCGGCGGGATAACGCAAGCCTTGCTGCCTGATTGCGCGCAGTGCTCCCGTCATGGCGTCGGTCTCGCTGCACAGCAGCGCGGTGGGGCGGTCATCGGCGGCAAGCATGCCAGCAACTGTTCGGGCCGCGTTTTCCTCCGTCTTCGGTCCGGTCATGACCAGGGTGGCGTCAAACGGGATGCGGGCGTCGTCGAGGGCATCGAGGTATCCGTGAAGGCGCTCGCCGTCGGTGTACAGGTTTCTCTCCGAAGCCGCAGTGAGCTCGCGCCGGGTGCTGACCGGCGCGGTGGTGGAAGGGCCCCAGATGAAGCCGATGCGCCGGTGGCCGGCCGCGATGAGCTTGGCCGCCGCACGGCGGGCGGCATCGCGGTTGTCGATCACGACCGCGGGGAGATCAAGACTCTCGATCACCCGGTCGACGAGCACGATGCGCATTCCGTGGTCGATCGCGGTGCGCACGTGCTCGATGTCGCTGTGAGCGAGCGCCGCCGACGCCATGATGACGCCGTCGACGCGCTTGTCCAGGAGCACATCCAGCGCCGCGCGTTCCTCCTCGACCTCCTCATGGCTTGAAAGCACGATGGTGTCGAAGCCGCGCGCACGGGAGGCATCGCTGATGCCCCGAACCACTCCGGCGAAGAAGGGATTGCCGATATCGGCCACGATCACGCCGAGCGTGTGACTGACGCCGGTCGACATGCTCCGAGCCAGCGCGTTCGTACGGTAGCCGAGCTTCTCGGCGGCTACCATCACCCGCTCGCGCAGCTCCGGGCTCACGTAACCGTAATCGCCGAGCGTGCGAGCCGCGGAGGCCCGGCCAACGCCGGCTTCGGCCGCGACCTCGGAAATGGTCGGGCGGCTGGTCGCACGGTTCGAACCCCGATCGCGTTCGGCGGCCATGTGGTGAACCTGTCTATGAGTGGTGGCGTGAGGGAAAGGGCTCGTCACATCGTATCGAGGCGGGAGAGGGTCGGGGCGGATGCCGCGGCCGCCATATTCGCAGCCGGGTCACGTTGCCCGTGGCCGAACGCGCCCTCGGCCAGGCATTGCCGTGCGGCGAATGCGGAGCCGGCGGCGAGGGCCGTTTGCAGCGTCCGCTCCGTCGGTGCGGTCGCGCGGCCCCAGCCGGTCTCGAGCAGCGACACCATGAAGGCTGCGACGAACGCGTCGCCGCAGCCCATGGTGTCCACGATGAGCGAGGAGTCTGCGATGAGCTCGGCGGGAGCCGATTGGAAGGCATCCCCATCGAAGACCAACGCGTCGGCGGTACCGCGGGTAGCCAGGGCCAGACCCGCGCCTCGGGCCACAAGCTCGCTCAACAGCGTGCGCGTCGCCTCTTCCGTGAGGTGCGAGCACGAGATCAGCGCAAGGTCCACGAACGGGCACACCCGGTCGAGGTATTCCGGTGTTCGATACGCGGCCTCGCTCGAGAAGTCGTAGCTCACGAGCGCGTCGCCCGCCCGCAGCTTCCCCAACTCGGCCTCCGAGCCGGAGTACACACTCGAGTGCACCACGTCGAATCCGGATGCGTAGGCAACCAGCCCCTCATCGAGAACGAGTGGCTGGCTCACGGTCACTCCCCCGCCGTTCCACCCGCCGAACACCCTTTCCCCCTCGGCCACAGTGAGCTCTGAGAGGCCGCTGCCGCCCGCCCGCACCTCTGACCGAGTGAAGTCGATGCCCTCGGCGGTGAGCGCGCCCCTAATCATCGCCCCGTAGCTGTCGGATCCGAAAACCCCCAGATAGGCCGCATCCGCCCCCAATTTCCGTGCGAACACGGCCACATTGACGCAGTTACCGCCCGGGTAGATCAGCCCGCGGTCCACAAAGCGGTCGATGATGTTGTCACCGAAACCGAGAATTCTCACTACTGCTCCTTGCCGAAATCGCCATCTGCCGTGCCCTTTCCGACACGGCACATGGGCAGGATTGAAACGCCGTACGGCCCTAGTACGCCATGACGCGGTAGTACCGGCGCAGATCGAGCGAGTGGTTGCGCACGCGTTCGAGGTGCTTGCTGATGCGGTCGGACACAACGTCGAGCACGAGCGGCGACAGCAGGCCGCGGAATTCCTCGCTGATTCCCGTGAGGGCGTAGCTCTTGGCGTCGAACACCGAAACGTCGTCGGAGACCCGCCGGGCGAAGTTTTCGACGCGTTCGGTCAGCGGCCGAGTCTCATCTTCACTCTGGAAGAGGATGAGCGCGGTGTCCTTCTCGATCAGCTCCAGCGAGCCGTGGAAGAATTCCGCGCTGTGCACGCGGGTCGTGCGCAGCCACTGCATCTCCTCAAGAATGCACATCGAGTACAGGTAGGTGAGGCCCCACACATTGCCCGCGCCGACAAGGAAGTAGTAGTCGGTGTCGACATGGGCTTCGGCGAAAGCGGATGCGACGGGATCCGCCTGTGTCGCCACCTCGACCAATACCCGGGCGATGTTCGCGAACTCGTTGGCAAACTTTTCGTAACCATCGAACTCGCCGCGCACCGAGAGCAACCGGGTCATGAAGAGCAGCATCTGCATGTCGAACGGCCAGGTCTTCGGCTCCGAGAGCAGTGCGACGTCGACGTTCAGTGCTATCGGGGAGGTCCCCTGACCGGTGAAACCGATCGTGAAGACGCCACGCTGTTTCACGTACTCGAGCGCACGAATGCTGTCGTCGGTAGTGCCGGTCACCGAGGTGAAGATTGCCACGGACCGCTCGGTCATGGTGGCGTCGCCGGTGAGAAGCAGCTCCGCAGCAACCACCGCCGTCACGGGAAGGGTCGAGTGCTTCTTGGCGAGGTGTTCATAGGGCAGCATGGCCGCGTACGTTCCGCCGGCGCCGATCAGGAACAGCTTGTCGAAGCCCCGCTCCTGCAGGCTGTCGACCAAGGCCTCGATCTGCGGGCGCAGAGCGGTCGCGCTCGACACCTGCTTGACAAAGGTGGCCTCATCGAATTTGAGCATCAGTTCATCCTTCCAACGGATTCCAATAGGTGACGTCTGTGGCACTGCTCCGGACGGGCATCAACCTGATACCGGTATCAGTACTCGGCCCATGCTGACACAGCTTGCGGTCACGCGTCAACCATCGACACGGCCGTCGCCTCGCACCGGTCGCAAAAAAAGTCCGGGTGCATCTGGTACCGGTATCACTTTTTCTGTATAGTCGACGCTACACAGTTCAGTCACACCGAAGATCCAACGACGGATCAGGGTGATCGGGCAGAGCAGGTACCGTGATGTTTTAGTGATTGAACGCGGACCGCTTCGCCTCGCCCCGTTTCCGTTCGACACCGCGAGACGAAGGAAGACCATGCACGCACGTTCTCTTACGACCGCCACCGCGCTCGTGACCGCAACCCTGCTGACGCTCAGCGGCTGCGCGAGCGGCACCGTCGCAGCCCCCGCCGATGTCACGGCCGCGCCCGAATATTCCGGCAGCCTCAGCATCCTCACCAAATTCGCCGGCGAACCTCTCGGGGCATACTTCGAGGACCTCGCCGCCGCGTACTCCGAACTGCACCCCGAGGTGAAATTCGACCTGATCCAGGAGAGCGACCAGAGCGTCAAAGACAAGACGAAGACCCTCACCGCGTCCGGAGCGCTCCCCGACATCTACTTCACGTACCCCGGCGATTGGACCGAGAACTACGTGGGAGGCGGACTTGCCGCCGATCTCAGCGGCGTGATCGCCCCCGGGACCGAATGGGGCGACACGTTCGGCGAGGCATCGCTCGACACCTTCAAGTACGACGGCAAGTACTACGGCGTTCCGCTGTACAACAACGGCAAATTCATGGGGTACAACAAGGCCGCGTTTGAATCAGCCGGCGTCGCGGTTCCCACCACCTTCGAGGAGCTCATCGACTCCTGCACACCGTTGCGCGAAGCCGGATTCGAGCCCATCGCCTTCGGCAACAAAGACGGCTGGCCCGCGCTGCACTACCTGCAGCAGCTCTTCGCCTTCAATGTACCGGGTGACGTACTGCAGGCCGACTTCAAGCCCGAGACCGCACGCCTGGACGACCCCGGCTACCTCGACGCACTCGCGCAGTTCAAGCAGCTCGTGACGGAGTGCACCGACTCGGGCAAGGGCACCAACGGTGTGCTGTACTCCACGGCCCAGGAAGCGTTGGCGGGGGGCAAGGCTGCGATGTACTACCAGGAGATCCTCGAATTCGATTCGATCACGTCCGACGGCAATGTCATGACCCCCGATAACTTCGGCATCTTCACCCTGCCCGTTCCGCAGGGCTCCAAGGGGGATCCAGGCGCCATCCAGGGCGCCCCGGAGGGCTATCTCATCAACGCCAAGTCGCCGCGTGCGGCCCTCGCCGTTGACTTCATGAAGTTCGTCACGACCGCCGAGAACGCGGCAACACTTGCGGCGCCGCCGTACGGTCAGCCCAGCACCGTGATCGGTGCGGTGACCGCGGAGAACTCCAGCGTCGCCGTGTTCGAGGGCATCACCCAGGTGAATCAGGCGTCGCAGATCATCGTCTGGCTCGACACCGTCACCGTGCCCGAGGTCGCTGACGCCTGGCTCGCCGGCGGCGAGGCGCTCATCAGCGGCAGCTCCACTCCGGAGCAGGTGCTGGAGAGCGTGCGCACCGCGTCGAACGCCGCCAAGTAACCGTCGAGGCCCGGGGCGCCTGGTGAGGCACAGTGCCCACCGCGCCCCGGGCCACCAGCCATTGCAATCCGGATGCGTCCACAGCCGCGTTCGCCCACCGCCGACCAGACCTATCTCGAGAAGGGAGCCCCCATGACCGACACACGCCGCTCCGTGCAGAGCCACCCGCTGAAGCGCATCGCCGGTATCGCCTGGGTGCTGCCCGCGCTCGTGGTGCTCGGCGTGTTCGTCTACCTGCCGCTCGTGCAGAACGTGGGATTCAGCACCATCAAGTGGGACATCTACAGCGGCAGCCAGGAGTTCATCGGCTTCGCCAACTACGTCAAGCTCGCGACTGATCAAATCTTCTGGCGTGCACTCGGCAACAACCTGTTGTACGCCGCCGTCTCGATCGTCTTTCAGGTCTTCGGGGCCATCGTGCTGGCAGCGATGATCGAGGGCATCCGCAACGATCGCTGGCGCCAGGGCCTGCGCGCCATCTACTTCGTGCCGTCCGCCATTTCACTCACCGTCGCCGGCCTGCTCTTCTACTTCATTTACGAGCCCAACCTCGGCATGCTCAACGCTGCGCTCGACGCGATCGGGCTCTCGGCGTGGGCGCAGCCGTGGCTCGGGCAAGAGAGCACCGCCATGCTCGGCATCATCGCGATGAGCCAATGGCAGGGCTTCGGATACTCCACGCTCTTGTTCGCCATCGCCATGCAGCGCATCCCCTCCGAGCTGCACGAGGCAGCCTCCATCGATGGGGTCGGCCCCGTGCGCCGCTTCTTCTCCATCACCCTTCCACTCGTGCGCGAGATGACCGGACTGATGCTGATCGTCACGGTCTCGGGCGCGTTCCAGGTCTTCAACGAGGTGATGGTAATGACAAGCGGCGGTCCCAACAACTCGACCCAGGTACTCACGACCTGGCTGTATCGCAGCGGTTTCGTGCGCAATGACTTCGGGTATGCCGCGACGATTGCCATGGTGATCTTCGTCGTGACGATCACGATCGCACTCGTTCAGCTCTACATCACACGCAAGAGGAGGGTCGAATGGTGAACGTCGATACGACGACACGCGCAATCGTTCAGGCCGGCACGCGTGAGGGAGTCCGCTCGGCCCGCGCCGCGGCATCCGATGGAAGGCTGCCGACCGGCGCGCAGCGGCTCGGCTTCGCCGGCAGCGTCGCCAAGGTTTTCCTGTGGACGTTCCTGCTGTGCCTGGCCGCCGTTGTCATCTATCCGCTGCTGTGGATGGTCCTCAACGGATTCAAGACCAACAGCGAGCTCTTCGGCAGCCCCTTCGCCCTGCCGGTCGAATACAACTGGGACAACTACGCCAAGGCCTGGAATGCCGGCGTCAGCAATTACCTCACCACGAGCATCATCGTCACCGTCACCTCGACGATTTCAACAGTGTTCATCAGTGCGTGGGCCGCCTATGGGCTGACCCGGGTGAACATCCCCTTCAACAAGGTCGTCGTGATGATCGTGCTGGGCGGGCTCATGCTTGCTCCCGCGGTGGCGCTCGTGCCCCTCGTCAAGATGTTCCAGGGCCTCGGTCTGTACAACACGATGTGGGCGCTCATCATTCTTTACACGGCGTTCCGCATTCCCTTCACGACATTCCTGATCCGTGCGTACATGATCGATCTGCCCCGTGAAATCGACGAGGCTGCCGAGGTTGACGGTGCCAGCAAGTGGACAGCCTTCTGGACGATCATCCTGCCGATGTGCAAGCCGATCATCGTTTCAACCGTGATCCTGCACATCTTGTTTGCCTGGAACGAATACCTGTTCGCCATGGTCTTCACATCAGGAACGGGCGTGCAGACGCTGCCCGTCGGTCTCACCAGTCTGCTGTCCAAGCATGGCACCGACTATCCCGTGGTCTTCGCGGGGATGGTGATCGCGGCGATCCCCGTCGTGGCCCTGTTCTTCCTGAGCCAGCGCTACTTCGTCAAGGGCCTCGCCGACGGCATCGGCAAATAGGAGTCTGCAGCGACCTGGAGTTGCCGCGCCCCCGGCAATCGGCACATCGGACCCGAGGTCAGCGTGTGACAACGCGCCCTGCCTGCACAACGGTGCGCCGGCGGCCCCGACCCCATAGAGCCGCTGGATCGTCGAATGGACGTAGGTCTGGGGTCCGGCCCAGACTCCGGCCGCGGAGTCCCAATTTCGCGCCCTCCTTGCCCATCGAGGTCCGCCCGTGCGCTAACTGCCCCTGATGGTCCGAGGCGGCCTTCCTGGGTTGGGCAGAGGTCCGTATGCCACCCCTGGCAGTCACGGATGAACGCTAGTACAGCGGCAGGGACGGATCGATTTCCCGGACCCAGTCCAGGACCCCGCCCGGCACGTGTTGTACCCGGCTGTACCCCGACCGTCGCAGGCTGGCGAGAACCTCGGCCGATCGAGCCCCCGCTTTGCAGTACAGAATGATGTCGCGGTCGCGAGACAGGTTGGAGAGCGCCTCCCCCGACACGAAGTGGCCTTGCGAAATGAGCTGCGATCCCGGGATGCGTACAATTTCGTGCTCTCCCGGCTCCCTCACGTCAATGAGGTCGAAGTCGCGCTCACTGCGCCCCCTGGCGTCGAGCATGGCGGCCAGTTCAC
>JBDTAA010000210.1:0-4341 GCA_039924805.1 Cryobacterium sp. | reverse complement strand
GACGAAGGCCCAGCCGAGTATGCCAACCAGGCAGACCCGTTCGGCCAGGCCGATCAGGTTCGGCGCGAAGTGATCCGCAACGCCCACGCACAGCAGTCCGGCGGCCGAAACGACGGTGAGGGCGAGCGCGGCCGGATAGACGCTGCGGAGCAGTGCGGTGCGTCGCAGCCAGCCGGTGAGAAGCGCGAATCCGGTGAGGGCGGCGAAGAATCCGGTCGACGCGACCGCGAGGTGCAGCCCGCCCACGAGGGTCGAGGGCCGGAGGCCGAACTCCCCTGGGCCGTTGATGTCGGTCGGCAGGAACGCCAGCGCCGCCGAGCACGCGCCGGCGAAAATCATGAGTGCCAGGCCGGTCCGGCGAAGCGCCGACGATGGGCCGATCAGCGAGATCGCGACAGCGGCGCAGAGCGTCAGCACGGCACGGCCGAGGAAGTTGAGGCTCATGATCCAGCCGTAGGGGCCGACGGCGAGGTTGCTCTCTGCGTCGCTGATCGCGCTGTAGTGCGGCGGCAGCAACTGGAGCCCCACATCAACGAGAACGTAAACGACCACACCCACCATCGCTGCAGCGGCCAACGGCCGCGGCGAACGCGGCAACAGGGCCGACCGAGAACGGTCGACCCTGTCGCTGTGAGTCACGGTGTGACTGCCGGGTGTGCTGTGCCTAGCCGGTGAGCGTCGCTTAGCGCGCGGCTTCGCCGTCGACGTAGTCGTCGTCCGCCGAGGCGTTCCAGGCGAACAGCTTGCGCAGCTCGCGGCCGGTCGCCTCGATCGGGTGCTCCTCGCCCTTCTTGCGCAGAGCGAGGAACTCCGGAGCTCCGCCATCCTGGTCCTTGATGAAGCGGTCGGCGAACGCGCCGTTCTGGATGTCGGCGAGAACGGCCTTCATGTTCTCCTTGACCTTCGCGTCGATGACGCGCGGGCCGGAGACGTAGTCGCCGTACTCGGCCGTGTCGGAGACACTCCAACGCTGCTTGGCGATGCCGCCCTCCCACATCAGGTCGACGATGAGCTTGAGCTCGTGCAGCACCTCGAAGTACGCGACCTGCGGCTGGTAGCCGGCCTCGGTCAGAACCTCGAAGCCGTACTGGATCAGCTGCGACGCGCCGCCGCAGAGCACGGCCTGCTCACCGAAGAGGTCGGTCTCGGTCTCTTCGGTGAAGGTGGTCTTGATGCCGGCGGCGCGGAGTCCACCGATCGCCTTCCCGTAGCTGAGGGTCAGCGGCCAGGCGCTGCCGGAGGCATCCTTTTCCACCGCGACGATGACGGGAACGCCACGGCCGGCCTCGTATTCGCGGCGCACCGTGTGGCCGGGGCCCTTCGGGGCAACCATGACCACGTCGACGCCCTCGGGGGGCGTGATGTAGCCGAAGCGGATGTTGAAGCCGTGACCGAAGACGAGGGCCTTGCCCGCGGCGAGGTTGGGCTCGATGTCGTCGGTGAAGAGGTGGCGCTGCACCTGGTCCGGCGCGAGGACGACGATGACGTCGGCCCACGAAGATGCCTCGGCTGCGCTGAGAACCTTGAAGCCGGCTTCTTCGGCCTTGGCCTTCGACTTCGAGCCTTCCTTCAGGCCGATGACGACCTCGACGCCGGAGTCGCGCAGGTTCTGAGCGTGGGCGTGGCCCTGCGAGCCGTAGCCGATGACGGCAACCTTCTTGCCCTGGATGATCGACAGGTCGGCGTCTTTGTCGTAAAAGATCTCAGCCAATGGGTTTCTCCTTAGTTGTTGTGTCGGTGGACGAGCCTGGCGAACCTCGCGGTCGCCGAGGCTCTAGTTCTTGAAAACTCGGTCGGTGATCGATTTGGAGCCGCGCCCGATGGCGAGCAGGCCCGACTGCGCGATCTCCTTGATTCCGTACGGTTCGAGCACGCGCAGGAAGGCCTGGGTCTTGCCGGTGTCCCCGGTGACCTCGATCACGAGGGCGTCCGTGGACACGTCTACCACGCGGGCGCGGAAGAGCGTGACGGCCTCGAGGACCTGCGACCTGGTGACGTTGTCGGCGCGCACCTTGATCAGCAGGTGTTCGCGCTGCACCGACTGGGACCCGTCGAGTTCAACGATCTTGAGCACGTTGATCAACTTGTTCAACTGCTTCGTCACCTGCTCAAGCGGAACGTCTTCGACGTCGACGAGGATCGTGATCCGGGACAGGCCTTCGATTTCGCTGTGGCCGACGGCGAGGCTCTCAATGTTGAACCCGCGCCGAGCGAACAGCCCGGCGACGCGGGTGAGCAGGCCAGGTTTGTTTTCGACGAGGAGGCTGAGAACGTGGGTGCTCATGGCTTTACTCCTCTTCCCAGGTGGGGGCGTGGTCTTTGGCGTACTGCACGTAACTGTTGCTGACGCCCTGCGGCACCATCGGCCAGACCATCGCGTCGCGGCTCACGATGAAGTCGATGACGACGGGCCGGTCGTTGGTCGCCAGCGCGAGCTTGATCGCGTCGTCGACCTGGTCTGCGCTCGTCACCCGGATGCCGAGGGCGCCGTAGGCCTCCGCCAGCTTCACGAAGTCGGGCACCATGGCGGTTCCGTGGCCCGTGTTCAGGTCGGTGAAGGAATGGCGTCCGTCGTAGAAAAGTGACTGCCATTGGCGCACCATCCCGAGCGACGAGTTGTTGATGATCGCCACCTTGATCGGGATGTTGTTGATCGTGCAGGTGGCCAGTTCCTGGTTGGTCATCTGGAAGCAGCCGTCGCCGTCGATGGCCCAGACCACGCGGTCGGGCTCGGCCACCTTGGCACCCATCGCCGCGGGGATCGAGTACCCCATGGTGCCGGCGCCGCCGGAGTTCAGCCACGCGTTGGGCCGCTCGTACTTGATGTACTGGGCCGCCCACATCTGGTGCTGGCCGACGCCGGCGGCGTAGGTGGCCTCCGGCCCGGTCAGCTCGCCGATGCGCTTGATCACGAATTGCGGCGCGAGCAAACCGTCCGAGGGCTCCGAGAAGCCCAGCGGGTATTCCTCACGGAGGCCCTTGAGGTACGTCCACCAGACGCTGATATCGGGAGTCGTGTTGGTGGTCGCCGCTTCGTACGCCACGGTGAGGTCCGCGATGACGTCCTTGGCATCGCCGACAATCGGCACGTCGGCCGCGCGGATCTTGGAGATCTCCGCCGGGTCGACATCCACGTGCACGATCTTCGCGTTGGGCGCGAACTCGGAGACCTTGCCGGTGACACGGTCGTCGAAGCGGGCGCCGAGCGACACGATCAGGTCGCTCTCCTGAAGCGCGAGGACGGCGGGCACCGTGCCGTGCATGCCGGGCATCCCGACGTGCTGCTCGTGCGAGTCGGGGAAGGCCCCGCGCGCCATCAGCGTCGTGACGACCGGCGCGCCGGTCGCCTCTGCGAGTTTGAGAAGCTCGGCGGACGCGCGCGCGCGGATGACACCGCCACCGACGTAAAGCACGGGCTTCCGCGCCTCGACCAGCAGCTGCGCCGCGGCCTGTACCTGCTTGCCGTGCGCCTTCGTGATCGGGCGGTAGCCGGGGAGGTCGAGCTTGGGCGGCCAGATGAAGGGCGCCTTGATCTGCTGCGCGTCTTTGGTGATGTCGACGAGCACCGGGCCCGGGCGACCGGTGGAGGCGATGTGGTACGCCGCAGCGATGGCCGCCGGGATCTCTTCCGCCTTGCGAACCAGAAACGAGTGCTTCGTGATCGGCATCGTGATGCCGACGATGTCGGCTTCCTGGAACGCGTCGGTTCCCATCGACGTCGAGAAGACCTGGCCGGTGATGCAGAGGATGGGCACGGAGTCCATGTACGCGTCCGCGATCGCGGTCACGAGGTTGGTCGCGCCGGGGCCCGACGTGGCGATCGCTACGCCGACACGCCCGGTGGCCGACGCGTAACCCTGCGCGGCGTGACCGGCACCCTGCTCGTGGTGAACAAGGATGTGCCGGATCACGTTCTGGGTCATCAGCTCGTCGTAGAGCGGAATCACGGCGCCACCCGGAATGCCGAAGACGTCGGTGACGCCGAGGAGTTCGAGGGTGCGGATGATCGCGCCGGATCCGGTGAGGATCTCCGGTTCGGCCTTATCCTTCCCGGCGGTCGCTGCAGAAGCCGGCGAGGGAACGGGCGAAGGTTCCGTGGTCATAGAAGGTCAATCCCTACTTCGTTACGGACGGTGAGCAAACGGTCTAGCCGGTGACCGCGCCAAGGGCGGCGGATTGCACGAGCTTGGTGTACTTTGCCAGGACGCCCCGGGTATAGCGCGGGGGAAGCGGAGCCCAGCCGATGCGGCGGGTGGCCAGCTCATCAGGGTCGACCAGTAGGTCGAGCGTGCGAGCTGCGATATCGACCCGTATGAGATCACCATCGCGCACGAAGGCGAT
>JBDTAA010000209.1:0-10604 GCA_039924805.1 Cryobacterium sp. | reverse complement strand
CCGCACGGCATGATTCTCGAGCAGCTCGGCGTCTCCCACGTCGTACGCCCCGAGAAGGAAATGGGAAAGCGGGTCGCGCACCTCGTGCGCGGCGTCATGCAGGACTACATCGAGATCGGAGAGAACTTCGCCCTGGTGAAGATGGTGCCGCCTCGGGGCGTGATCGGCGTCCCGCTCGGCCAGGCCCGGGTACGGGCGACCCACTTCGTCACGATCACCGCGTTCCACCGTCCGGGAGCGGGCTGGAGCTACACCACCGTCGACACGGTCCTCGAGGATGGCGACACCGTGCTCGTTGCCGGCGAGACCAAGCGGGTCGAAGAGTTCAGCCTGGTGACCTAACCCGCCTCGGGCGGGGTCGCCGGGTAGAGTCGACCCGATGAGTACAGGTCGATGAGTACAGGTCCGATGGGCACAGATCCGATGAGCACTGACGCCGCCCGGTTCGTGTCCGGGGCGATCCTCGGCACCCGAATCGTGGTGCGCCGCCGCATCGAGGGTGGTTTCACGGATGCGATCGGCTACCTGCGTTTTGTGGACAGTGCGAGCTGCGTGGTGGAAACCCGGCACGGCCCGGTCACCATCGCGCTGGCGGAAATCGCCCTGGCCAAGGCCGTGCCGCCGCCGCCGGTGCGCCGGTCGCGCGCCGATCCGCGCTGAGGTTCCCCGTCCGGAGCGCCCGAAGCGGATAATGGGCTCATGTCCTCCACCAGGGCGCCCAGCTATCGCACGCTGGCGTCGGTCAGCCGAATCACGCTCCTCGACCTGCTGCAGCAGCAGGGCGCGATGAGCATCGTCGACCTTGCCGCCGCGGCCGGGCTGCACCACAACACGGCGCGGGAACACCTGCACCGCCTGATTGCGGCGGGATTCGTCACGTGCGAGCCGGAGCCGCGCCGCACCAAGGGCCGCCCCCGCATGATCTACGCCGCCTCGAGCGGAGCGGACCACCGGACCGGTTCCATCCGTGATCTGAAGGTCGCCGCAGCGCTCCGGCACGGCGAGCAGGTGCGGCGGATGCTTCCGCTCGAGCCGGTGCCCTGCGCGCCGGCTCTCAGGCGCCAACTGGATGCGCTCGACGACCACCTCGATGACGTCGGTTTCGACGGGACCGTGGCCGAGGACGGGCTGCACGTGCATCTGCACGGCTGCCCCTTCAGCGACCTGGTCACGGCGCACCCCGAGGTGTGCCGCGTGCACTTCGGGCTGCTCCGGGGGATCCTGGAACAGGCGGACGGCCCGCTGTCGGCGGGCGAGCTGCATCCCCTCTCCCAGCCCGACATGTGCACGCTTGACCTGAACCGCGCGGAGCCGGAGGGGCACTGACCTCGAGGCAGGTCTCGACCGGCGGGGCCGCCGACCGCGCCGCCACCGACCGCGCCGCCACCGGGCACACGAGTCATTTCACACGGCGTTTATTTTTCACGGCGTTTTTCGGTTGTCACTTCGCGCGAGAGCGAGGACAGTTCGATGCACAAGTGCCCGTCGCCACCTTTAGCGACGCCGCCGGTCAGTAGCGTGACGGCTCGGCAACCCAGCGCAGTTCCAGGGAGTGCGACGTGACAGATCGAAGCCGATCGAATTCCGGTATCACCAAGGCCGGTAGCGATGGGCCGGCCACCGACGCGGTACTGAACCTCGGCAGGTTCCTCCGTCGCGGCGAGACCTCGAGCGACCTGCGCTCGGTCTTCCACAAGGGCGGCCGCGACGCCGACACGTTCTACCGCGACCGGTGGACCCACGACAAGGAGGTGCGCTCCACCCACGGCGTCAACTGCACCGGCTCCTGTTCCTGGAAGGTGTACGTCAAGGACGGCATCATCACCTGGGAGACGCAGCAGACCGACTACCCCAGCGTGGGCCCCGATTCGCCCGAATACGAGCCACGCGGATGCCCCCGCGGCGCCGCGTTCAGCTGGTACACCTACTCGCCCACCCGGGTGAAGTACCCCTACGTGCGCGGAGTGCTGCTCGAGGCCTACCGCGCGGCGAAGGCGACGTCGGGCGACCCCGTGCTCGCCTGGGCCGAGGTCACCGGCAACCCCGAGACCGCCCGCTCCTACAAGAGCGCCCGCGGCAAGGGCGGCCTGGTGCGGGCCAGCTGGGACGAGGCGGCGGAGATCGTCGCCGCCGCCCACGTGCACACAATCAAGAAGTTCGGGCCGGACCGGATCGCCGGCTTCTCGCCGATTCCCGCGATGTCGATCGTCTCGCAGGGCGTCGGCAACCGGTTCATCTCCATGCTCGGCGGAACGATGCTCTCGTTCTACGACTGGTACGCCGATCTGCCCGTCGCCAGCCCGCAGGTCTTCGGCGACCAGACCGACGTGCCGGAGTCAGCCGACTGGTGGAACTCCTCCTACCTGATCATGTGGGGCTCCAACGTGCCCGTCACGCGCACCCCCGACGCCCACTTCATGGTCGAGGCCCGGTACCGCGGCCAGAAGGTCATCGCCGTCTCGCCCGACTACGCCGACAACACGAAGTTCGCCGACGAATGGCTTGCCGTGCACCCCGGCACCGACGGCGCCCTCGCGCTCGCCATGGGTCACGTCGTACTCAAGGAATTCCTCGTCGACCGGCGCACTCCCCGCTTCGTTGACTACATGAAGCGTTTCAGCGACTCCGCGTACCTGATCTCGCTGGTCAAGCGCGGCGACGCCTACGTTCCGGGCAAGTTCCTCACCGCCGAGGACCTGCCGGGCTCTGCGGCCGCGCTCGAGGGCGCCGCCTTCAAGCCGGTGCTGCTGGACCAGGACGGCGTGGCTGTCGTGCCCAACGGGTCGATCGGCCACCGCTTCTCCGCGGCCGACGTCGGCAAGTGGAACCTCGATCTGGAGGGCGTCGACCCGCTGCTCTCCATCGCGGATGCCCCCGACCACGATCAGGCATCCGTCGCCATCGACCTGCCCCGGTTCGACCTCTCGCCCGAAACCGAGGGGGAGCAGCACGCCGGCGGCGCCGGCATCATCCGTCGCGGCGTTCCGGTGCGGCAGGTCGGCGGCCGGCTGGTCACGACGGTGTTCGACCTGCTCCTGGCCCAGTACGGCGTGGGACGCCCCGGCCTCCCCGGCGAGTGGCCGACCAGCTACGACGACGCGTCGTCGCCGGGCACCCCGGCCTGGCAGGAGGAGATCACGTCGGTGCCGATGCAGGCCGCCGAACGGATCGGCCGGGAGTTCGCGCAGAACGCCGAGGATTCCGGCGGCCGGTCGATGATCCTGATGGGCGCCGGCACGAACCACTGGTTCCACTCCGACACCATCTACCGCGCCTTCCTTGCCCTGACCACCATGACCGGCTGCCAGGGCGTCAACGGCGGCGGCTGGGCGCACTACGTGGGCCAGGAGAAGGTGCGACCGCTCACCGGGTACGGCCAGTACGCGTTCGGGCTGGACTGGGTGCGCCCGCCCCGGCAGATGATCGGCACGGGCTTCTTCTACCTGGCCACCGACCAGTGGCGCTACGACGGCCTCGCCGCCGACACGCTCGCCAGCCCCCTCGGCGTCGGCAGCTTCGCCGGTCGCACCACCGCCGACTGCCTCGTCGATTCGGCCAAGCGTGGCTGGATGCCCAGCTACCCCACCTTCAACCGCAACTCGCTCGACCTCGTCGACGACGCCGCCGCCGCCGGCGTCGAGCCGGCCCAATACGTCGTCGACTCGCTCACCGACGGCAGCCTCGGCTACGCCTGCGAAGACCCGGATGCCCCGGAGAACTTCCCCCGGGTGCTCGTGGTCTGGCGGGCGAACGTGATCGGCTCCTCCGGCAAGGGCAACGAGTACTTCCTCAAGCACCTCCTCGGCACCTCCAGCGCCGTGCGCGGAGCCGAGTCGCCGCCGGAGAAACGCCCCACCACCATGAAGTGGCACGAATCGGCGCCGGAGGGGAAGCTCGACCTCATGGTCACGAGCGACTTCCGGATGACCTCGACCACGCTGTTCAGCGACGTGGTGCTGTCGCCGGCTACCTGGTACGAGAAGAACGACCTGTCGACGACGGACATGCATCCGTTCATCCACTCCTTCAACCCGGCGATCTCCCCGCCGTGGCAGGCGAAGACCGATTTCGACATCTTTCACATCCTCGCGAAGAAGATCTCCGAGATGTCGATCGTGCACCTGGGGGTGCGCAAGGACCTCGTCGCCACCCCGCTCCTGCATGACACCCCCGACGCGATGGCCACCCCGCACGGCATCGTGGCGCACGACCAGCCGCTCGTGCCCGGCCTCACCATGCCCAAGCTGGTCGTCGTCGAACGCGACTACCCGGCATTTGCCGAGATGCTCGGAGCACTCGGACCGTTGACCGAGAAGCTCGGCATGGTCACCAAGGGCGTTAAGTTCAATCCCGACGTCGAGGTCGCCTACCTCGGCGCAAAGAACGGCCTGGTCGAGTCCGGCAGGGCCGCGGGCCGGCCGAAGCTCACGACCGCGATCCACGCCTGCGAGATGGTGCTCGCGCTCTCGGGCACGACGAACGGCCGGCTCGGCACGCAGGGCTTTCGCAAGATGGAGGAACTGACCGGCATGAAGCTCGCGCACCTCGCGAGCGACAACGAGGGCCGGCGGTTCTCCTACCCGGATGTGCAGGGCGCGCCGGTCCCGGTGCTCACCTCACCGGAGTGGTCGGGCAGCGAGCACGGCGGGCGCCGGTACAGCGCGTTCACGATCAACGTGGAGCACCTCAAGCCCTGGCACACCCTGACCGGGCGGCAACATTTCTACCTCGACCACGACTGGATGATCGAACTGGGCGAGCAACTGCCGATCTTCCGGCCGCCGCTGGACATGCACCGTTTGTTCAACGATTCGATCGTCGGGTCGACGGCGCCCACCGGCGCGACCGGCTCTGCCGGGCGTGCGGAGGTGGCGGTGCGCTACCTGACCCCGCACTCGAAGTGGTCGATCCACTCCGAATACCAGGACAACCTGATGATGCTCTCGCTGTCCAGGGGAGGCCCGACCATCTGGATGTCCCCGCTCGACGCCGACAAGATCGGCGTGCGCGACAACGAGTGGATCGAGTCGTACAACCGCAACGGCGTCGTCGTGGCCCGTGCGATCGTCTCCCACCGGATGCCGGAGGGCACGGTGTACATGTACCACGCGAAGGACCGCACGATCAATGTGCCGATCGCCGAGACGAGCGGGCAGCGGGGCGGCACGAATAACTCGCTCACGCGCATCCTGCTGAAACCCAGCCACCTGATCGGCGGCTACGCCCAGCTGTCGTTCGCCTTCAACTACCTCGGTCCGACCGGGAACCAACGCGACGAGGTCACCGTGATCCGTCGACGCAGCCAGGAAGTGGTCTACTAATGCGCGTCATGGCCCAGATGTCGATGATCATGAATCTCGACAAGTGCATCGGCTGTCACACCTGTTCGGTCACCTGCAAGCAGGTCTGGACCAACCGCACCGGCGTCGAGTACGTGTGGTTCAACAACGTGGAGACCCGGCCCGGCGTCGGCTACCCGCGCCGGTACGAGGACCAGGAGAAGTGGAAGGGCGGTTGGGCCAGGAACAAGCGCGGCCGGCTGAGCCTGCGCGGCGGCGGCCGGCTGAAGAAGCTGATGAATATCTTCAACAACCCGGACCTGCCCGGGCTCGACGACTACTACGAGCCGTGGACCTACGACTACGACATGCTCACCAAGGCCCCCGAGAGCACGCAGACACCCGTGGCTCGGCCGAAGTCCCTGCTCACCGGCAAGAACATGGACATCACCTGGTCGGGCAACTGGGACGACAACCTGGGTGGCTCGCAGGAGACGGCGGCCGACGACCCCATCCTCGCCACCATGAGCGAGCACGTGAAGATGGAGTTCGAAGAGACCTTCATGTTCTACCTGCCGCGGATCTGCGAGCACTGCCTGAACCCCTCCTGCGTTGCCGCGTGCCCCTCAGGCGCGATGTACAAGCGCGAGGAAGACGGCATCGTGTTGGTCGACGAAGACGGATGCCGCGGCTGGCGCATGTGCGTCTCCGCCTGCCCCTACAAGAAGGTCTACTTCAACCACAAGACCGGCAAGGCCGAGAAGTGCACGCTCTGCTACCCGCTGATCGAGCAGGGCAAGCCGACGATCTGCTCCGAGACCTGCGTGGGCCGGCTGCGCTACCTCGGCCTGATGCTCTACGACGCCGACGCCGTGCTCGCGGCCGCGTCGATCGAGAACGATCACGACCTGCTGGAGGCCCAGCGCGGGGTGTTCCTCGACCCCCATGACCCCGCGGTCATCGCGGCGGCCAAGGCAGAGGGCATCGCCGACGACTGGATCCTCGCTGCCCAGAACAGCCCCATCTACACGATGATCTCCGAGTACAAGATCGCGCTGCCGCTGCACCCCGAGTACCGCACGATGCCCATGGTCTGGTACATCCCGCCGCTGTCCCCGGTGGTCGACGTGATTAAGAGCACCGGCAGCGACGGCGAAGACGCCCGCACCCTGTTCGCCGCGATCGACAAGCTGCGGATCCCGGTCGAATACCTGGCCGGGCTGTTCACGGCCGGCGACGTCGTTCCGGTCGAGTCGTCGCTGCGCAAGCTCGCCGCGATGCGCTCGTACATGCGCGACATCAACCTCGGCAACGACCCCGACGAGTCCATTGCGGCCTCCGTGGGGATGACCGGCACCGAGATGCAGGCCATGTACCGGCTGCTGGCGATCGCCAAATACGAGGACCGGTACGTCATCCCGCAGGCGCACCTCGAGACGGCGCGGGAGCTCGAGGAGCTCGGCTGCTCGCTCGACACCGACGGCGGCCCCGGCATGGGCGGGCCGGGCGAAAACGCGCGGGGTCCCTACGCGAAGACCCCGGGGATGCCGTTGAATTCGACCGTCGACCAGTACAACGAGATGCGTGGCGACGCCGGCGAGAAAACCAAGCCAACCACTCCCGGACGGCTGAATCTGCTCAACTGGACCGGCGGCGCCGTGCCGCCGGGCATGTTCCCGCCGAAGGACTCGGGGGCCCCGGCGTGAAACTCCTGCCGGTGCGCAAGGTCGCGGCGCTGGGGTTGTCGAATGCGGATGGCCAGGTCGCGCACATGGCGGCTTCGATCCTGCTCGACTACCCGAACGAGGAGCGTCGCCGGCGCTTCGAGGTCGTCGCCGAGTCGGTGGCGCGGCTGCCGCATCCGCTCCGGACCGCGTTCGAAACGTTCCTCGATGCGGCCGACGCGATGAGCCAGCAGGAACTGGAGATGCACTTCATCCAGACGTTTGACATGAAGCGCAAGTGCTGCCCGTACCTCAGCTACTACGCGGCCGGCGACACGAGGAGGCGCGGCATGGCCCTCGTGCGTTTCGTCCAGGCGTACCGGGCGGCCGGCTGGGAGGTGGCGGCGGATGAGCTGCCCGACTACCTGCCGATGGTGCTCGAGTTCTCGGCGCTCTCTGATTCGCCGATCGCGCGGGAGCTCTTGTCGGCGCATCGTGACGGCATTGAGGTGCTGCGCACCGCGCTGGAGACGATCGCGAGCCCCTACGCCCATGTCGTGGAGGCGGTGTCGCTGTCGCTGCCGAAAATCGATGAGGAGACCCGGAAACGCTACCTGGCCCTCGTCAACGAGGGCCCGCCGGTCGAGACGGTCGGCCTGACCTTTCTCGGCAACCTGGAGCCATTCGGCGCCGGCGCATCGAGCGAAGGAGCACGGCGATGAATACCTGGGACATCCTGCTCTGGGTGGCGTTTCCCTACGCGGCGATGGCGGTTTTCGTCGTGGGGCACATCCTGCGTTACCGGTACGACCAGTTCGGCTGGACATCCCGGTCGAGCCAGACCTACGAGAACAAGCTGCTGCGCTGGGGTTCGCCGATGTTCCACTACGGCATTCTCCTGGTCTTCGGCGGGCACGTCGTCGGGCTGCTCATCCCGAAGGAATGGCTGGAATTCTTCGGGGTCACCGAACCCCTGTACCACCTCGGCGCCACCTCGCTGGGGAGCATCGCGGCGCTGCTCACGATCGCCGGCATGACGCTCCTGCTGATCCGTCGCCGGCTGACGCCCCGGGTGATGCTCGCCACGACGGTGATGGACAAGACCATGTACGCGCTCCTGGTCGCCGTCATCGGCTTCGGCACGGTGGCGACGGTCTTGTTCCAGGTGCTCGGCGCCGGCTACGACTACCGCGGCACCATCTCGCCGTGGATCCGCGGCCTGCTCGTGCTGCAACCGGATCCGTCGCTGATGGCGAATGTGCCGTTGTTCTTCCAGCTGCACGTGCTTTCGGCGACCGCCCTGTTCCTGCTCTGGCCGTTCACCCGGCTCGTGCACGTCTTTTCGGCGCCCCTCGGCTACCTCGTGCGCCCGTATATCGTCTACCGGTCACGGGACGCGCGCGGTGTCGGCTCCGGGTCGCGCACGTCCCGCCGCGGCTGGGAGAAGAGCGAGCGCCCGATGCCCGATCGGGATCGCGCGCGCCGCTGACCCGCCGCACCCGCCGCAGGTGGTGCCGAGGTCGTACCGCTGACCCGCCGCAGACCCGCCGCTGACCCGCCGCAGGTCGGGCAGGTCGTCGAGCTTGACCGTTGCGGTCGAGTTTGCCAGGCGCACCGGGGCAACTCGACCGCAACCGTCAAAGTCGGCGGCGTCGGCGTCGGCGATGGGCGGGCGGCAGCGGGCGGCAGCGGACGGCAGGCGTGCGGGCGTCGGCGTCGGCGATGGGCGGGCGGCAGGCGTGCGGGCGGCAGCGGGCGGGCGTCGGGCGGGTCAGCTCGGGTTCGGGGCGCCCGGGCGAGCGTAGTAGAACCAGGCGAGGCCGGTGCAGAACGCGCACCAGACCGCGCAGCCGATGAAGAAGGCGGTCGGGCTCACCGCGGTGAGCGCCATGCCGACGAGGAACGGCCCGAACGCAGCAATCGCCGACGTCCAGCCGATCGCCCCGCCGGCCTGGCGCTTGGGGAAGATCATCGGCATCTGCTTGAACGTGCCGGCGTTGGCGAGCCCCGAGAAGAAGAAGATGATCAGCATCCCGGTGAGAAAGCCCCAGAATTCGTCGACGGAGGTCGGCCGCAGGAAGAAGATCGTGACAATCGTGCCGATCGTCATGCCGACCCCGCCGATGAAGGTGAAGATCGCGCCACCCCACTTGTCGCAGAGGGGGCCGGATCCCGCCCGCACCAACGCGCCCATGGCCGGGCCGATGAACGCGAACGCGAGCGGGTCCGGGGCGTTCTCGAAGTCGCCGTAGATGCCGAGGATCATCAGCCCCATCTGCGCGGCGAGCCCGCTGAACGCACCGAAGCTCATCAGGTAGATCGCCGTCATGATCCAGGTGTGCTTGATCGTGAAGATGTCCATCTGCTGCCGGAAGTTGGCCTTGATCGGCACCCGGCGCAGGTAGAACAGGGACAGGCCCACCGCGAGCAGCACCCAGGGGATGAGCACCAGGCCGCCGTTGTGCAGCCAGACGAGCTGACCGTTCGTGGTGCTCTGCGGGGTGAGCGCCGCGGTGCCGAGCAGGCCGAACCCCACGATCCAGGGGGTGAGCACCTGGATCAGGCCGATGCCGAAGTTGCCAAGGCCCGCCTGCAGGCCGAGCGCCGTTCCGGCGAGGCGTTTGGGGAAGAAGTAGCTCGTGGACGCCATCAGCCCCGAGAAGCTGCCGCCGCCGATGCCCGCGGCGAAGGCGAGCGCGAGCAGCACCCAATACGGGGTCGAGGTGTCCCGCGCGGCGAGCGTCCAGCCGAGCATCGGGAGAAGCAGCATGGCCGACGACAGGGCGACCAGGTTGCGGGTGCCGATGAGCGGGGGAAGGAACATGAAGACCAGGCGCAGCAGGCCGCCGGCGAGCCCCGGAACGGCAACGAGCCAGTACAGCTGCTCCTGGGTCAGGGTGTAGCCGATGTCGTTCAGCCGCGGCGCGATGGCGCTGACGAGGTACCACGTGGCGAAGCTGAGCAGCATGCAGTACGTGGAGATCCAGAGCGTGCGCCACGCGAGCCTGGAATCCCAGGTCTTCTCGTTCTCCGGGTCCCAGTTGGACAGGTCGGGCTTCGCCGTGGAGCTGGACAATCCTGCAGGCGTCATGTGCGTCCTCGCCGTCAACGCGTGGATCGGGCGCAGCGGCCCGCTTGACTGTCAGCCTGTCGGTTGCGCCGGATGGCGGCAAGCACGGAACACCGTGAAAAATGAATCAGTCGGCGGCTGGTCCGGCGGGCGTGGCGGCGTGGGTCGAGGCGTCGGTGCGGGGTGCGACCGCGGGCGCGCTCAGGATGGCATCGGTCGCGGCGACATCCTGCCAGGTGTCCACGTCGCGGCCGGCGTTCGAGTCGTCCCGGATGCCGCGCAGCCGGAGCCCGGAGAGCAGATCCCGCATCCGCCCGCCGCGTGCGTCGGTGCCGGCCCGGCCAACCGCCGCGGTGAGGGCGGAGGCGCGGTACAGGCCGGCCAGCCACTGCGCCCGGCCGTTGGCGTCAACAAGATGGATGCCGTCGAGGGCGTCGAGCGGACCGAGCGGCTCGGCCGCGTGCCGTGGATCGGTGCCGGGTGTCGGTCCAGCCGCCGCGAGCAGGATGCGGGCGGCATCCGCGGCCCAGGGAAGGTCGCAGGCCAGCAGCAACACCCAGCCCGACGCCCGGCCCGACGCCCGGCCCGACG
>JBDTAA010000208.1:0-3845 GCA_039924805.1 Cryobacterium sp. | reverse complement strand
CTCGCCCAGGAACGCCCCACCGCCGGCCATCGCCGTGAACACCTCGCCAACAGCGGGGTTGACGACCGCGCCGGCGAGCGGGGTCCAGGTCGTCGGGTCGGG
The DNA here is from genome assembly GCA_039924805.1 of Cryobacterium sp. Lineage (GTDB taxonomy): Bacteria > Actinomycetota > Actinomycetes > Actinomycetales > Microbacteriaceae > Cryobacterium. The sequence continues at coordinate 3,743 of JBDTAA010000208.1, read as the reverse complement.
GTCACCCTCGACGACGGCAATACTGACTGCGTAGGCCGGGATGCCGTAGAGGTAGTTCACGGTCCCATCAATCGGGTCGACCACCCAGGTGAGCCCCGAGCTCCCAGTGCTGGGCTCGGATTCCTCGCCGTAGAATCCGTCGTTCGGGCGCGCCTCGGCGAGAAGCATCCGGATGAGAGCCTCGGTTTCACGGTCGGCGTGAGTGACGATGTCCTCTGCCGACGACTTGGAGGCGGCCACGGCGACGCCCGCCGCCCGCCGGCTGCTGGCCAGGTCTGCCGCAGCGAGAGCAGTTTCCCTGGCGAGGGTGAGCAGTCCGGTCTGGATGTTTGGGGGCATGACCCCAAGCTAGTCCGGTCCGGCGGAAACGAAGAAGCCCCGCCGGGCCTGCGTGGAGGCCCGGCGGGGCTTGCATCCCAGCAGAACTGGGGGGTGTGTGGCGAGTGCGAGATTCGAACTCACGAAGGCTACGCCGTCTGATTTACAGTCAGATCCCTTTGGCCACTTGGGTAACTCGCCAATACGCACCCGACCATATGTGAACACGTGACCGGAGGCGCTGAATCAGAATACTAGGATCAGGCCCCAGTGAGAAATCAAGGGATGCAATTGGCGCGCCCGGGCGTCGATATGATTCCTCAAGACCCCCCTCTCATCCCGGTTAGGAAACACCAATGGTCGGTATCGACGAGGTCGCCCGCCACGCCGGCGTATCAACAGCCACGGTTTCGCGCGCCCTGAGCGGCAACGCGCACGTGTCCCCGGCGACCCGGCTCAAGGTCGAACGGGCCGCCGGCGAGCTCGGCTACGTCGTCTCGTCGACCGCGTCGAGCCTGGCCTCGGGCCGCATGAAGAACATCGGCGTTGTCGTTCCCTTCCTCAGCCGCTGGTTCTTCTCGAGCGTTGTGGAGGGTGCCCAGCAGGAACTCCTTCGCAACGGCTACGACCTCACCCTCTACAACCTGTCCGGCCGCGGCGAGGAACGTCGAAGCGTGTTCGAGCACTTCCTCCTTCGTCAGCGAGTGGATGCCGTCATCGCGATTTCGCTTGAGCTGACCGAGAGCGAGGTCGACCGCCTGCACGCGCTCGGGAAGCCGCTCGTGGGCGTCGGCGGGCCCATCGCGGGCGTGCGCACCCTTACGATCGACGATGTTGCGGTTGCCCGCCTGGCGACGGAGCACCTCCTCGCCCTCGGCCACACCCGCATCGCGCACATTGGCGGCAGCAAGGACTTCGATCTCGACTTCCATCTGCCGACCAACCGTCGCGTCGGCTACGAAGCGGCGCTCACGACCGCGGGAATCAACCCGGACACCGACCTGTTCCAGCCGGCCGACTTCACGATGCAGGGCGGCTACCAGGCGGCGAAGCAGCTTCTCGGCCGGGCCCACAATCGGCCGACGGCGATCTTCGCTGCGTCCGACGAGATGGCCATCGGGTGCATCCTGGCCGCCCGCGACCTGGGCATGGTCGTGCCACGGGACGTGTCCGTCGTCGGGATCGACGACCACGACCTCGCGGACTTCTTCGGCCTGAGCACGATCGCCCAGTTCCCCCAGGGGCAGGGCAAGGCGGCCGTCGATATCCTGCTGGACCAGCTGCACCCCGGCCAGCACGACCAGTCGGGACTCAATACCCCCATGCCGTTCGAGCTCATCGTGCGGTCGAGTACGGCCCGGCCGTCGGCCTAGGACTCCGCCTCCCGAAGCGGCCATCGTCGAATCGACCAGTGGGCCGCAAGGATCGGTAACATTGCTGTCATGGCAGACTCAACGTTCGACATCGTCAGCAAGGTCGACCAGATGGAGGCCGACAACGCCCTCCACCAGGCACAGAAGGAGGTCGTGCAGCGTTACGACTTCAAGAACGTGGGAGCGTCGATCGAGCAGAGCGGCGACAAGGTGCTCATGAAGGCCACCAGCGAGGAGCGGGTCAAAGCGATCCTCGAGGTGTACGAGGCGAAGCTGATCAAGCGCGGCATCTCCCTGCGCAGCATCGACGCCGGCGACCCGTACGCATCCGGCAAGGAATACCGGATCGAAGCCACCTTGAAGGCCGGCATCGACCAGGAGAACGCCAAGAAGATCAACAAGATCATTCGCGACGAGGCCCCGAAGACCGTGAAGAGCCAGATCCAGGGCGACGAGCTGCGCGTCAGTTCCAAGAGCCGCGACGACCTGCAGGCGACGATGGCGCTGCTCAAGGGCAAGGATCTCGACGTCGCCCTTCAGTTCGTCAACTTCCGCTAGGGAAGCGTCCCGATAGGCTCGCAGCAGATCCGCGAGTCTCTGCGAGGGAGCATCATGATCGACCGTGACCGGCTTGCCCACCTACACGAGCGCGAGCTGGCACGCTTCGCGGAGCGGAATCCGAAATCCGCCGCCGCGTACGCCGGCGCGACGCACCTCTTCGGCAAGGTGCCGATGACCTGGATGAACAAGAAGGCCGGAGGATTTCCGCTCTACCTCGCCGGGGCCAGGGGCAACCGGGTCACCGACATCGACGGCCACGAGTACATCGACTTCGCGCTCGGCGACACCGGCGCCATGGCCGGGCACTCGCCGCAGGCCGTTGTCGACGCCATCGGCCGCCGCATCTCCGAGCAGGGTGGCCTGACCACGATGCTGCCGACCGAAGACGCCGAATGGGTGGGCGCAGAACTCACCCGCCGATTCGGGGTGGATCGGTGGAGCTTCGCGCTCACCGCAACCGACGCGAATCGCTGGGCCATCCGTCTCGTGCGGGCGCTCACCGGTCGCCCAAAGATCCTGTTCCACAGCTACTGCTACCACGGCAGCGTCGACGAGTCACTCATCGTGGTCGGCCCCGGCGGCGAGGGCATGAGCCGCCCGGGCAACGTCGGCGCCCCCGTCGATGTCACCGAGACCAGCCGGGTCGCCGAGTTCAATGACCTCGAGGGCCTGGAGCGCCAGCTGAGGCACGAGGATGTCGCGGCGGTGCTCATCGAACCGGCGCTCACGAACATCGGCATCGTGCTGCCCGACCCCGGCTACCACGACGCCGTCCGCGAGCTCACCCGCAGGTACGGGGCGCTCCTCATCATCGACGAGACCCACACGTTCTCGGCCGGCCCGGGCGGGGCCACGAAGGCGTGGGGCCTGGACCCCGACATTGTCGTGATCGGAAAGGCGATCGGCGGAGGCATCCCGAGCGGCGCATACGGCCTCTCGGCGGTGATCGCGGATCGGGTGCTCGGCCGCACCGACCTTGACCTCGTCGACATGGGCGGGGTAGGCGGAACGCTCGCCGGCAGCCCGCTGTCGGTCGCCGCAATGCGGGCCACCCTGGAAGAGGTGCTCACCGACGAGGCGTTCGAGGGCATGATCGCCACCGCCACGCTCTTCACCGAAGGTATCCAGCGCATTCTGGACGATCTTGAGCTGCCGTGGGCGATCAACCAGCTCGGCGCGCGCGCCGAATACCGGTTTGCCAGGCCCTACCCCCGCAACGGTACGGAGGCCCACGAGGCATCCGACGAGGGCCTCGAGGACTTCCTGCACCTGTACCTCGCCAACCGCGGCATCCTGCTCACCCCTTTCCACAACATGGCGCTGATGAGCCCCCAGACGACCGTCGAGGACGTGCAGGCACATCTGGCCGTCTTCGAGTCCGCCGTCCTGGAGCTGATGGGCCGGTAGGGAGCGCTCAGGGGGTTAACGCAAAATGGCCACCCCGGAGGGTGGCCATTTTGTGTGTTTCTAAGTTAAGTCCGGCGGTGTCCT
>JBDTAA010000207.1:0-6203 GCA_039924805.1 Cryobacterium sp. | reverse complement strand
CCCGCCCCCGGTGACCAGAGCGATCTTTCCTTCAAATCTGCGTGCAGTTGTCATCGTTACTACCCATCCGTGAAGATCGTTCGGTGCCAGTCGCGGCGGGCCGTGCCGGTACGGTCAAACATGACGTGCTTGACAGTCGTGTATTCGTCGAATGAATAGGTTGACATGTCCTTACCGAAACCCGACTGCTTCACACCGCCGTGAGGCATCTCACTCACGATCGAGATGTGGTCGTTGATCCACACCACGCCGGCCTTGATCTCCTGGCTCGCGCGCATCGCGCGGTACACGTCGCGGGTCCATGCCGAAGCGGCAAGTCCATACACGGTGTCATTGGCCAGCGCGATCCCCTCGTCGTCGGAGTCGAACGGCATCGCGGCGAGCACAGGGCCGAAGACCTCGTCGCGCGCCAGCTCGCTGTTCGGGTCAACGTCGGCGACCAGCGTCGGCGGGTAATAGGCGCCCGCCGCAAACTCACCCCGTGGAACCTCGCCACCAGTGAGAATCCTGCTGCCCGCGTTACGGGCTCGGTCCACCATCCCGGCGACGTGGTCGCGATGATCCAGGGAGATGAGCGAGCCGAGGTCGGTTGCCGGGTCGTCGATGCGCCCCATCCGCACCTTCCGGTAGAGCTCCGCAACTCCGGCCAGGAATACGCTGTAGAGCGAGCGGTGCACGATCGCGCGCGTGGCGGCGGTGCAGTCCTGTCCCGCGTTGATAAGGCTGCCCGCGACCGCGCCGTGGATCGCGGCCTCCAGGTCGGCATCCTCGAACACGACGAAAGGCGCCTTACCGCCGAGTTCGAGGTGAACGCGCTTTGCCGTTGTCGCCGCCGCGTCCAGCACGGTGCGACCGACGCCCGTGGAACCGGTGAACGAGAGCATGTCGACATCCGGATGACGCAGTAACGTGGCGCCCACAGCGCGCCCGGAGCCGGTGAGCACATTGATGACACCTGCGGGAATGCCTGCCGCCGTCGCGAGTTCGGCGAAACGGATGCTCGTGAGTGGCGTGAGCTCCGACGGTTTCAGCACGATGGTGTTGCCGGCCGCGACAGCCGGGAGAATCTTCCAGGCGGCCATCTGCAACGGGTAGTTCCACGGCGCGATGGAGCCAATAACCCCAATCGCCTCGCGGCGGATCATCGAAGTGTGCGTCCCCGAATACTCGGCCGCGGCCTTTCCCTCGAGGTTTCGGGCCGCGCCCGAGAAGAACGCCGTGTTGTCGATGGTGCCGGGAACGTCGAACTCGCGGGTGAGACGTATGGGCTTGCCCGCCTGACGACTCTCGAGCTGGGCGAGCTCTTCGGCATTCGCATCGAGGAGCTGAGCGAAAGAGTTCAGCGCTGCCGAGCGTTCGGCCGGGGTGGCGTTCGACCATTCCGGAAATGCTGCGCGGGCCGCGACGACTGCGTCTTCCACGTCGTGGTTGTCGGCGCGGTCGGTGCGCTCGACGAGTTCACCCGTTGACGGGTTGATGACGTCGAGAGTTTGGCCCGACCGAGACGGTCGGCGGGTTCCGGCGATGAACTGAGTAATGGTGCGCTCCTTGCAATAATCGGGTCTGGCCTACGCGGCCCAGATGTCACCGAGGGTGTAACCCTCGCGGAAGGGATCGCTCGGGTCCAGAGTCCAGGTCGCATGACCTGTGATCCACCCCCGACCGGAGATCGTCGGAAGGACAGCGGGGCGCCCGGCGAACTCCGTCTCACCGACCAGCTCACCGATGAACTCAGTTCCGATGATGCTGTGGTGTGAAAACTTTTCGTGCAGCCCAAGCTGGCCGCGCGCGTGAAGCGCTGCCATCCGCGCACTCGTTCCGGTGCCGCAGGGCGAGCGGTCGAGCACCCCCGTCCAGCTTTCCTCACGCTCCGGGTCGATCGGAGCACTCGTGAGCACATTCGCGTTCTGCGCTTGCTTTCCAGGTACGCGGTCGCCATTGTGCATGAGCACCATCGCGATCGAGTTGATTGACGGATTGGTGGGGTGCTGCACCGTTAACTGGTCCAGCGCCGCCATCTTGATCAGCGCACCTGCCCGGGTCAGCTTCTTCGCGTTCTCGGGCTTCAGTTCGAGCCCCAGCTGCGCGACGTCGAGCTGCACGAAGTACTGACCGCCGAACACCACGTCAACGAGGAGCCGGCCGTATTCGGGCACCTCGAGTGGGGCGTCGATCTTCACCGCGAATGATGGCACGTTCGCGACAGTGACACTCGTCACTTTGCCCCGCTCAACGTGCGCGGTCGCCCTCACCACTCCGATCGCGGTGTCGATGATCACCTCTGTCTCGGGCTCGTGCATGGGAATGATCCCGGTCTCAAGCGCTGCGGTGACCGCACAAATGGTATTGCTGCCCGACATCGGGGTGAAGCCGCCCTGCTCGAGCACGATCATTCCGAAATCGGCGCCCTCGGAAACCGGGGGCAGCAGGAAGACACCGCAGGTCGCGGGGTACCCGCGGGGCTCACGCAGCAGCAGTCTCCGAAGTCCGTGAAGCTCGCTGACGCAGTAGTCGAAGCGCTCGGCCATCGTTTCGCCCTTGACGAAGCGGGCCGCGTTTGGAATGACACGGCCCGGCTCGCCCTCCGCGTGGACCTCGATGGTGTCAACCGAGAACACGGCTTCACTCACGCTGCGAGCGCACCGAGGCCGGCGAGTGCCTGAGCGATGCGGTCGCGATCGCCGGCGGCGAGGGGCAGGATCGGCTCGCGCACCGGGCCGACCGGGCTCCCCGTCAGTTCGAGGGCGGTCTTGATGCCGGCCGCGTAGTTCATTGATTCGAGCACGGCACTCAGCGCCCAGAGCGGAGCCCACAGCGCGCGGCCTTTCTCCAGGTCCTTCTCGATAGCCACGGCACGGAAGAGCTCGGCTGCCTTCTCGGGCACAATCGAGGCGACGCCCCAGACCGAGCCCTTCGCCCCGAGAGTGAGTCCGTAGAAGGTGAGCGTGTCCCACCCGTTGAAGGCGGTGATGCTCTCTGAGCGATTCGTGAGGACGTCGGTGAACGCGACTGCATCACCCGAGGTGTCCTTGAAGTAGTCGACCCCGTCGATGCCACCAATCTCGGCGAGCTGCGCAGCGTCGAGCTGCACGCCGGTCGCGCCAGGCACGTTGTAGTACATGATCTGGATCGAGACGGCGTCGGAGATCGTCTGGAGGAACGCCTTGAGTGCGTCAAAGGAGAGCGGGTCGTAGAAGGGCGGTACCACCATGATCGCGTCGGCACCGACCTCCTCGGCGTACCGTGCCAGATCCACGGCACCCGCGGTCGAGGTGTGCCCAATCCCCGCAACCACGGGGATACGGCCGGAAGCCGCCTCTACGTTGAGCCGGATCACGTCGCGGTATTCCTCGGGGGTGAGACTCGTGAACTCACCGGTCGTACCGGTCGGCACGACTCCGTTGAGGCCTCCCGCGATCATGCGCTCTACCTGGGCGTTGATCCCGGCCACATCGAGGGCGCTACCGTCGGCCGTGAATGGCGTGGGGATGGCGGCGAGGATGCCCGTGAGGTTTGCGTTCCTTCTAGTCATGATGGTGCTCCATTTCGTGAGTGCTAGCGTCCGCCGCGAAAGCGGGCGGGTGAGAATGGGGTGAGCAGCGGCGAGAGCCGGTTCTCACGGATGAGCTCGGTGACCAGCCGGGCGGTCGCGGGCGCCATGGTGACGCCCATCATGCCGTGGCCAGTAGCGACGAAACCGTTCTTGAGCCTCGGCAGGCGCCCGATGATGGGCAGGCCGTCGGGTGACATCGGCCGCATCCCGGCCCGCGGCACTATCGAGGCGTGCTCCGGTGGGACCCAATCGCGGAAGTACGAGGCCGGGGCTCTGAGGATCGCGTCGACGCGCACCTGGTTGATGTTCTCGTCGAGCCCGCCGAACTCCATAGTGCCGGCGAGCCGAAAGCGACCGTTGAACGGGGTGGTCGCCACCTTCGCATCGTGCAGGTTCGTTGCGCCTCGCAGGCCGAAGGGCTCGACCTCGACGCAATAACCCTTCCCTGGGCGGATCGGCAGTTTTGCGCCGAAAAGCTTCGACAGCGGCCCCGTCCATGCGCCGGCGGCGAGGAGGAAGTTGTCGCCCGGGAACACCCTGGATCCCGAGCTGACGCTCACGACCCGGTTGCCGACGATCCGCGCCGCATCGATCGACGCATTTTCCACAACCTCGACGCCCATCGAGACGAGCTTCTTGTGCAGTGCTGTAGTGAATCCACCGGGGTCGAGGTGTAGCTCTTTCGGGAAGTACAGCCCGCCCTGCACGTTGTCGGAAAGGTTCGGTTCGTGCACGCGCACGTCGTCACCGATCAGCGCGGTAGGTTCGAGACCGTACCGCTTCGCCAGGTCGACATAGCCGAGGTGGTGCTGCATCAGCTCCTTGTCCTGGAACGCCATCAGCAGCCCCGAGTGGTTCAGTTCGTAGTCGATGCCCTCGGCCTGATACTCGTCGAAGATGTGCACGGTGTCTTCGGCAAGCGCCAGATGAGCGGCGAAGCCGGCCCGCTGCGACTTCGCGTTGGATGCCTTGAACATGCCGAACATGAAGCTGATGAACGCGGGCCGAAGTGACGGCTTGATGTAGAGCGGGCTGTCGGGCCGCAACATCCACTTCAGGGCGGAAAGGACCATGCCCGGTCCCGGTACCGGAGCAGACTCCGCTGGGACCACCCATCCCGCGTTGACGTCGCTCGCTCCGAGTCCGGTGGCTCGCTGGTCGATGACGGTGACCGTCTCTCCCTCTCGGGCGAGGTGATAGGCGTTCGTGAGCCCGATGACGCCTCCTCCGATCACTACTGTGTGCAACTGAGTTCCTTTCAGAGATACAGGGTGGCGGCGAGCGGATCCCGCAGTCCGGTCGTTTCAGAAACGGACCGCGTCGACGAACTTCTTGAGGTGGGGGTTGTCGCAGTTGTTGAACGCGTCGTAGGGAGTGGCGTTCACTTCCACCTGTCCCTCGTGGAAGAACACGACTCGGTCGGCCGCCTTGGACGCGAACGCCATGTCGTGCGTTACGAGGGCGACAGCGATACCTTCATCCTGCTTGAGGCGGCGCAGCACCTCGAGCACCTCGGCCGCGACGGGCGGATCAAGCGCGCTCGTTATCTCGTCGCACAAGAGCAGTTTCGGTTCCATCATCAGGGCCCGCGCGATCGCCACCCGCTGCCGCTCACCGCCCGACAGCTGACTCGGCCTGCTGCGCAAATGTGGGGACATCCCGACCTCGGCCAGAGCACGCTTCGCGCGTTCGAGCGCCTGATTCGCGCTGAGTCCCAGCCGTTTGCGCGGGGCGAGCGTCAGGTTCGCAAGCACGTCCATGTGCGGCCAGAGCGTATAACTCTGAAAGATCATCCCGACATGGGAGTCCACCTCCTGCCAGGCCGGCGTGCGCTTCTGCTCGTCGAATACGGTCTCGCCGTCGAACTGTATCCGCCCCTCGTCGGGGTCCGTCAGGCCGGCGAGCGCTCGCAGAAGCGTGCTCTTGCCGGATCCGGACTTGCCGATGATGACGGTGATGTCTCCGGCGAGCATGTCGAAATCGACGTTCTTCAGGACCTGGCGGTCGCCGAAGCTCTTCTGAAGACCTAGTGCTGACACGAGGACCTCACCGATAGAGGCGGTGATTGGTCGTGTGCCGCCCGTCTGCGGCCCGCTCGTTTCAGTCATGGGGTAACCTGCACTTTCGCTCCGGGAACCATCTGCGCGGCAATACTCTTCTTCTTTTTGGCTCCGCCGGTGCCGCCCTCCATCATGTTGCGCTCGATCCGGCTCAAGATGAGCGAGACCGGGAACGCGATCACGAAGTACATCAGCGCAGCCGTCGTCAGGATCTCGAGCGCCCGATAGGACTCCGAGGCGATCTTGTTGGCGGTAAACATCAGGTCCGCCACCGCAATGGTCGAGACCAGCGCGGTGTCCTTGAAGAGCGAGATGTTCAGTGACAGGATCACCGGCAGTTGCTGGCGAACCGCCTGCGGGATGATGATGTGACGTATCTGTTCCAGGCGCGTGAGGCGCAGCATCTTGCCCGCTTCAATTTGCTCCACGGGAACCGCTTGGAACCCACTTCGCAGCGCCTCGGCCATGAACGCCGTGAGATTCAGGGTCAGTGCGATCGCTGCCGACACGAGTCCGGGGATCGTGATCCCGGTCAGTGTTGGAAGCGCGTAGTACACCCAGAACAATTGCACGAGGAGGGGCGTGCACCG